>CAYNDU010000006.1:0-29267 GCA_964395615.1 uncultured Pirellulaceae bacterium
ATATTGATGACGAGAGTATTGTTGTTGATGATGTTCGTTTTAAGAACGAGTATGCTGCTTTAAACAAGCACGTGTATATTATCATCACAATGACTCCTAAGGAGGAGGCACGCGCGCGCAACGTGCGCCCGCCCTGGACGATCCGCTCGATGCCGTCTGGCCGGAACCGGCCCATCGCCAGTACATGGTTGAACTACAGGGCATGATCGACAACCTCTATAACAGCCCGGCCATTGTCACTTGGATCCCTTTCAACGAGCGATGGGGCCAACATCGTTCTTTGGAAGTCGGTCAGTGGATCAAAAACTATGATCCGTCCCGGTATCTGAACGTCGCCAGCGGGGGCAATTTCTTCCCGATTGGCGACCTGGCGGACGAACACAATTACCCGATGCCGACGTTTCCGATGGATGACCCACAGTATGCCGATTACGTGAAGATCGTTGGAGAATTCGGCGGTCATGGCTGGCCCGAAATCGATCATTTGTGGGACAAGAAGAAACGCAATTGGGGATACGGTGGCCTGCCCAAAACAAAGGCAGAATACATCGGTCGATTCGAGGAAACGGCTCAGCGGCTTGGGCAACTGAAACAAGCCGGAGTCGCCGGGGCCGTCTACACGCAGACGACAGACGTCGAAGGCGAGCTTAACGGACTTATCACGTACGACCGGAAGGTTCAGAAGATCGCGCCTCAACGTCTTCGAAAAATCGTAATCGACGCGGGAATCGTCGAGGATTAGCAATGGGCGATTGTGATTCGAGCCTCGTGCGCCCCGACCGCCGTGCGAAAATGGCACGACACGGCGAGAACAGTGGTGCCCAGCACAGGCGCAGGCCGAATAGACGAGCGTATTGGCCCCCGTTTTTCGGAAAAAAACTTGCGACGCGTCTACCGCCCGAGTAGGATGCGTCAAGGTGCGATCCGAGTCGGGGTGCGGTGCGAAGGTCAACACGGATTCCGCCAGGCGATGTTCTGCATGCCGCATGGCTGGTGCGCGATTGACGGCAGGGCGATTTGCAGGGGCGTGACTCTTTTTCCGCTATGGCTGGAGCGGGGCGAAGAACATCATGAACCGCAGCAGAATCAAGGGCTCTCGACGGCGCAGCCGTCGGTTGAGCCGTACAATGCTCACCCATGCAGTGCCCAAACGTCGTCACTCGTCCTTCGAACCGCTCGAAAGACGAATACTGCTCAGTGCAAACCTGCCAATACCCGACGCAGGCGAACCGCGTGCTCTCTTTTCAGAGAACGTAGGACAGTGGCCGGACGCGTCGGTGAGATTCCAGTACCAATCCACTCTTGCCAGGGTTCTGCACACGATCGACGGCCCGAGGATCGACTTGTTGGCTCGACCAGAACCGGGTGCCGACACCGGCCGCTTCGTGGCGCAGTCAGGACAAGAACAGGTGGAATCGTCGATCGGCCTGAGTTTTGACGGCAGCTCGCACGTCGAACCTCAAGGTGGTGATCCTGTCACAATGCCGGGCCCATGGAGCGACGATGGACCGCACGTTTCTTCTGCTGACATGGTCAGGTACGAAACGATCGTCTATCCGGATCTCTATCCCGGCATCGATCTGCAGACGTGGGCCTACTCTGACTCGCTGAAGTACGAGTTTCACGTCGCCCCGAATGCGGACTATCGAAACATTCAGCTCAGCTACGAAGGGACCCAAGGTATTTCCGTCAGTAACGACGGAACGCTTCGCATCACGACGGCCGCGGGTGAACTGACCGACGATGCTCCCTATGTATATCAGGACGTTGGCGGAAGTCGTGTCGACGTGCCCGGCCGGTTTTTAGTGATTGACGAAGATTCGTATTCGTTTCAGTTGGGCGTTTACGATACGGACCGACCCTTAGTCATTGATCCGGAAATCACCTGGGGGCGATTCATCGGTGGAGAATTCGGTGAACAAGGTGCCGACGTTGCCACAGACGCCGTTGGCAACGCATATTTTGCCGGGTCCACAACGTCCGATGACTTTCCCATTATTGATCCGTTTGGTGAATCGTCGGGAGTGATCGGTGCGGCTACCGTATCGAAGGTCACGCACGAGGGTGAACTGGAATGGTCGGTTCGCCTGGGCGGCCGGGGCGCGGAATTCGCCCGCGCGATCACCGTTGACATCCAGGGAAATGTCCTCGTCGCCGGGATTACTCGCTCCCCTGATTTCCCAACGTTCGGTGCGTGGGACTCCATTTTCAACGGCTTCGACGACGGATGGCTCGCGAAGTTCTCGTCGGCCGGCGACCTGCTCTGGTCGACGTTTGTCGGAGGCGTTTCGACGGACATCCTTACTGATGTGGCGACCGATCTGGCGGGCAATATCATCGTCACGGGAATAACTCAGTCCGAATCGTGGCGGTTCGGTAATCGGCCGGCCGAGCCGATCAATGGAACTCGGGATATCTTCGTAGTGAAACTCGATCCGGACGGCGACTTGTTGTGGGGGCATAAGTTCGGCGGCACGCAGCTCAACATCGAATTGCCCGACAGCATCAGTGTGAATTCGCTCGGAGAGATCTTCATCGCCGGGCACGTCGACTCGCCGACCGACTTCCCGACCGGGAACCTGAGTCCGAGTTTTTCGGGCTGGTGGGACGCGTTCCTCACCAAGTTTTCGCCATCCGGCGTGCTGGAATGGAGCACGTTTCACGGTGGAACGGGGCTGGAGGACGACCTGAGAATCGCGATCGATTCGACAGATCAGATCGTAATGACCGGTATCACGGCATCGCTCGACCTGCCGACGCCCGGGGGCTTCGACACGACCTACAACGCGTCGCCACCGTGCGCCGATTGCATTGCCGGCTACGATGGATTCGTCGCGAAGTGGACTCCAGCCGGAACACTCTCCTGGGGCAGCTACCTTGGAGAATTCCCCAAGCCGACGGGGTGGTTGGCGCGCAAGATCGTTGGCGACATCGCCGTTGACAGCGAGGATAACCTGATCGTCGCCGGATCGTTATCTGGGAAATTCGATGAGCATCGTCGCGATCCGACGGTCGACTTGAACCGCATGTACCTGTCAACCGTCAAGAGTGACGGCGCATCTGCCGTTCATTCCTATTTTGGTACCGATCAGTTTAATAATACGAATTTGAATCTCGCGTCGATTGCCATCGATCGCGCGGACAACATCCTTGGAACCGGCAGCCTGGGCTTTTCAGACTTCTTCGGTGACGCCCAGGTCGGCGATCCGCTGAACGGTTTCTGGGATGCAATGGTTGTGAAGTTTGGCGCCGAGACGCCGCCACCCCCGCCGGCGACCAGCCACGGGCTGTTTGAGTTTCTGGCCAAGGACGTGGCTTACCGAGATTGGTCCGAGGGTAACACGGTCGATCTGCAGCAACTTGGCTTCCACCAGTCAATTGTCTTGACGATCGATCGAGTCTTTCGTGATAACGTCACGGGATTTGACGCATTCGGATTGTACGTCGAAGGCGACAACCCGTCGAATGTCGAACCGATTCTGGCGGTCCGCGGATCGGTCGATTTCCTGACAGACTGGTTTGATGACTTCAATCCGAGTGGCGTTGGGGTCGGACAGTTCGAGGCCAACCGAGTCGAGATTCTGGCCTGGTTACGGGACATTTCGCGCAGGACAGCTCTCCGGCCCTCGATCACCGGACATAGTCTCGGCGGCGCTCTGGCACAGCTCGTCGCTTCCGAGTACACGCGACAGGCCTCCGAAAATCTATCGGAAACGTTGTTTCTGGATGAACTGATAACGTTCAACTCGCCGGCCGTCGCCAGGCGATACGCGGACCAGTTTCGAAGCGATTTCGTCCGCGGCGGCGTCATGCACTACATCACGAATGGAGACCCCGTAAGCATGGCGGGCGAGGCGTTCCTGAAAGGCTTCTGGCGAAGGTATTCGTTTTCAGATATCAACATCGTTCACAATCACACGCACCCCGTGCTGGTTGAAAAGACCACGGCGATTCTGGATAACGGGGAGACCGACGAGCGGCTTAGGGCCCCCGACGTCGTGATGGACCGGTTCGACACGACCCAGTCGTTGAACAGCCCTTTCTACTTCCACACGGATCCGGATTACTTTCTGACACTTGGCGCGTTGCAAATACTGATCGGCAATATACCGGGACTCGAAGGAATCCCCGGTAGCCTGCTATTTCGGGTCACGGCCGAGGCGAACCGGCGGAAGGTCGGTCAATTGTGGCATGACGCGCAGGATCAAGTCGATCAGATCGTCAGCACATTGACCTGCAGCGACCCGACGGCACAGGTCACGTTGCCCGACTTTGATTTGACCGTAGCTGGTTTATTGGACCTGAGGGCATCGGGGCTCTCCGCTCGCTGCCTGGCGAACCCGACAAGGATGCGATTGCAGGGTCAGGTGCAACTGCCGCAGATGTTTAATTTCAGCGCTGATTTTTCCGGTGACAATTACATTGAGTTGTCCAGCGACGGAATGAACCTGGTCGGCCAGTTGACGGCCGAGGACATTCCCATCGTCCCCAACTATCTGACCGCTCGACAAGTCGGCATTTCGATCAACACCGTCGAGGGGCGGATCGAGGCCAGTGGCCTGCTGGGGATCATCCCTTGGGGTCTTGACGTCGGCATGTCTCTTGGATTCCTGAACGGGCAATGGAACTCGATTGCTGTATCGGTGTCCGGCCTGAATATTCCGTTGAGCTTCATCATTCCGGGCGGGTTTCTGCAGAAGGTTGAAGGGCGAGTGAATCACGTGGCGGAACCTCCACTCTTACTCGGAGGAGGCGTGGGCCTCAGCCTGGGCCGTCCCATAGACGTGACGTTGCCTGCCTGGGCAGGTGGCCGGTACCAGGGCAAGCTCATTGGGGTCGACGTCGGGGGCGACGTCGATATCAATCATTTGACTGCCACAGGTGCCGTGAAGATCGCCGAGGGTCTGGCCACGTTCGATGCCACTCTGGAAGTGAATTGGCTCGACGGGTTCGTCGCCGCAGACGGTAGTCTGTCAGTGCTGGGAGGGCTGATCCAAGTTCCTCACGCCGGTTTTCGGGCCGACACAGATCTCAACCTTTCGATGTCCGCAAACGCCACTTTTGCTGTACCCGACGTCATTCCGTTCATCGGAGGCTCGGCATCGATCAACGGCACGATGGCGTTGGAGTTCACGAACGACGATGTTTTCAGCAATGACTTTGCACTGGCCGCCGCAACCGTCGACATCTCGACGGTCGGTCCGGTGACGCTTGGTTTCCGAGTCTGGTTGGATGGCAGCTTCGAAGTGTTGGGAGGTGACGACCTGCCGCCCGAGGGCGGCGCCGGCGAGGCAGAAGGAAGCGGAACTAACGAACAGTTCATTGTGGCCTCCGGACGAGATTGGATTTTACTGGAAGCTGCCTGGGACGTCGATTCTCCCGGCACATCAATCGTATTGACAACGCCGACCGGTGAGGTGCTGACCGAAGCAGACATCTTGGCCGATCCGAAAATGGAAATCGTCACTGGTCTGAGCAACGCTCGTCGACGAGTAGTCGCCGTCGATCAACCGGCCGCGGGTCGTTGGAGCGTCTCCATCAATGATCCGGCCTCGGTAACCGGCCTGACGTTTCACGCCTTGGTCGACAATCTGACTCCCACCGTGCAAATCAATAATGTGGCAGGCGGAACATGGCGAGCGCCGGTTACGATCCAATTGGATGCCTTCGATGCCGACTCGAATGCGACCGTTTCACTCTACTACGACACGGACGCAGCCGGCCTGAATGGCACGCTGATCGCTACGGGGCTGGCGGAAGCGGACGGAAGTCTGCAGCACGAGTGGGTACCGATTGGCGTCCCCGAAGGAGACTATTTCGTATACGCGATGATCGACGATCAGGTCAACGCCCCGGTCTATCACTATGGTACTCAGGAGATCTCCATCACGGCAGCCGGTATTTCCGGTTCCGTTTGGGATGACGCCGATGGTGATCGGCTGCGTGATGCTGCCGAGCCGGGACGATCGGGCATCCCGGTCTATTTGGACAGTAACGGCAATGGAGCATTGGATGCTGCGGAACCGATGACATTGACCCGTTCCGATGACCCGGCCACCGCTTCGGTCGATGAGGCGGGATCCTACAGACTGACCGACGTGGCTCCCGGCACGCATTCCGTTCGTGTGGCGCCGCATCTGGGTCGCGTGGCGTCCGTACCGGCGAACGGCGGCCAACCGGTGACCCTCACGGGACAACAGGTCGTTTCGGGCGTGGATTTCGCGACGCGCCTGGCCCCAGGTGCAATCGAAGGAGTCGTATGGAACGATGTAAATGGCAACGACCTGCGCGATGAGACCGAGCCTGCGTTGGCAGACGTACCGGTCCGGCTGCTCGGGCCTTCGGGAGACGCGATAGGAATCGCTCGGACCGATGCCGACGGCGCTTACCATTTCGCCGGACTGGTTCCGGGCAACTACGCTGTGGAATTCGAATTCGTTGGCAAGATGGATACGTTGGCCGCCAAGCACCAATTAGGGGTCGATTCGGTTGACAGTGACGCGGACTCCATCAGCGGTCGTACCGACTTCGTCGCGGTCGGAAGCGGCCAGATAATCGCCCATCTCGATGCCGGCATGTCGGACAATCCGACGATCGTGAATCTGTCCAGCCTCGACGGTCAAAACGGATTGGTCGTTAAGGGTGAAGCGATAGACGATAACCTGGGCAGCAGTGTCAGCTCGGTAGGGGACATCAATGGCGATGGGCTGGACGATTTTGTCGTCGCGGCCCCCTATGCGACTCGCGCTGGAAAAAGTTCTATTGGCAAGATATACGTCGTTTTTGGCCGAACGGACCGTGCAGCGATTACCTCGGATTTGACGGGTCTGGACGGCACGAATGGGTTTGCAATTGACGGCCAGGTCGCCCGAGATCAGTTAGGTTCGGCCGTGAGTGCCGGAGGCGATATTAACGGCGACGGGTTCGGCGACCTGGTTCTTGGCGCCTGGTTGGCTGACCCACGAGGCAGAACGGAAGCCGGTTCGGCATATATCGTGTTCGGCAAATCAACGTTCGCTCCGGCGATCGACTTGTCGGACTTGGACGGAAGCAGTGGATTCCGGGTCGATGGAGGTCTGGCGGACGACAATTTGGGCGTCTCGGTCGGCGGCAGCGGAGACATCAATGGTGATGGGTTCGATGATGTTGCGTTGGGAGCCTACTACGCATCACCGCGAAATCGAGAATACGCCGGACGGACCTACGTCGTGTTTGGGAAGGCGAGTGGTTTTCCGGCGGCCGTGGATGCCGGCCAACTGAATGGGAACGATGGTTTCGCTCTCGATGGGGCCGGAGAAGGAGATTACTCGGGCAGCGCCGTGAGCTTGGCAGGCGACGTGAACGGTGACGGCCTGGACGATCTGGTGATCGGAGCCCCTTACGCGAACACGTCGCAAACGTCGGCAGGCGAAACCTATGTCGTTTTTGGCCGGAAGAGCGGCTTTCCGCCCGCGATGGACTTGCGAGATCTTGACGGGACGATTGGCTTCCGCCTCCAAGGCGCCTCCACTCGAGACTATTCCGGCACGTCGGTCAGCCTGGCCGGCGATATCAATGGAGACGGTTTCGACGATCTTCTGATCGGGGCGCCCGGCGTCAACGCGCGGCCTCAATCGGACAATGGACGAGCTTATCTCGTCTTTGGATCGAGTCAGTTTACTCGCACGATTTCTCTATCGAGCTTGAACGGTGCCGACGGTTTTGAGGTCAGTGGGCTCGCAACGAACAACGACGCCGGCACAAGCGTCCATTGGGCCGGCGACGTGAACGGCGACGGATACGACGACCTGTTGATCGGAGCATCCGGTGCAAGTACGGCGCAACACACGAATACTGGTGCGGCCTACATACTGTTTGGCCAGGCGGGAGGTTTCGGCCCGTCACGATCCCTGGCAGATCTGACCGGAACGAATGGGTTTCATCTGCTCGGCATTTCGACCGGCGATCACACAGGTGCCGCCGTCTCCTCGGCCGGTGACTCGGACGGAGACGGTTTTGATGACGTGCTAATCAGCGCAGATCGATCGACCACCGACGCGTTGTTTGGAAACGGGCAGGTGTTTCTCGTTTTTGGTGCCGATTTCAGCTCGGCGGTGACACACATGGGCAGTGTCAATGACGATCAGTTGACCGGCGACGCTGCGGCCAATGTGTTCGTGGCCGGGCAAGGAGACGATCGCATCTTCGGAGATGGTGGCCGCGATTCTTTGCGCGGTGGCGCGGGATTGGATGTGCTCGAGGTTCCCGACCTCGCGTTTCTGCGAGTCGACGGCGGAAGCGGGTTCGACAGCTTGCACTTCGTTGACCGCGGAACGATCGACCTGACCGCGTTGGCCAAAAGTCGACTGGTTGATGTCGAGCAAATTGACTTGCACAACGGTAGAACGAATCGACTGGTGCTCGGTCCGCAACAAGTGCTTCAAGCGTCAGACGCGACCAATCGTTTGATCGTTTTGCGCGACGGTGCGGACGTTGTCGAGAGAGGAGCCGGCTGGACAGACGACGGTCTGGTCGATCGGGGCGGCCAGTCGTTTCGACTCTTCAGCCAAGGAGCTGCCGAACTGTTGGTGCTCGAGCCTCCTGCTCCATGGCATAACGGCGCCGACCCGCTCGACGTCGACACGAACGGGCAGATCCAACCGCTGGACGCTCTCATTCCGATCAACTTCCTCAACGCCCACCCAAATAACTCGACCCTGCCATCGCCGCCCGACGTTCCGCCTCCGTTCCTGGACGTCAATGGCGACAATTTGATCACGCCCCTCGATCCTCTGATCGTCATAAATTTCCTCAACGCACGTGCTGGTGGAGAAGGATCAGACTCACAGCAGGCCGCCGAACCGGCATTCGATCAAGGGTTGTTTGTTCTGAACATGAACCCGAGTGAGACGATCGTCGACGTCGCCCCAGTAGCCCCCGCCCAGGTTCCAGTGGATACCTTTCATGACGAAACGTGGCGCACACTGAATACTCCGACTGACTGGGTTGGGCGTCACTCGGAAACGGTTTGGAGCTTGTTCGCGCGCGACGACCGTCTCGGCCAATCGCTCGAAAATCACACTCAGGACCTGGCGTTGCTCGACTTCCTGAACGAAGCCCTCCTCTAGACCCGGCAAAGGCGCCGGTACCCGCTTCGTTGCCACGGGCAGCTTGCCCGTGGTAGTGGCAGCTCGACCGCCGCCCGTTGGTGAGTGTGAAAGGTCTCTGCGTTCTTCTGAAAGCAGCTCTGCCCCTGTCGCGACGACCGGAGGCAGGAATGCGACCACTATTTCAGGGGGGAGATCATGAGATGCAGATTTCGCAAACAGGTCGAGTCGCGCCAGCGCCGCCTGCGGTTCGAGCGATTAGAGGATCGCCGCCTCCTTGCTCCTTTAATTGGCAAGATCCCGGTCTTGGTCACATTGATCGAAGAGGGATTCGATATGGACGTCGGCTTCCACCCGACGCACACGGCGGACTACTATGCCGACCTTCTCTACAGCGGTCGGCAGAAGCGGGACGTAGCGCATTCGCGCACGGTGAACTTTGCGAGCACGGCAGGCGGTTCGACCGGTCACTTTTCCGGTGACCGATCCTTTCCCGAGGGAAGCAACGACCATTTTGCTGTTGAGATTACGGCAACTCTCGAGGTTCCATTCGACAAGGCTGGTGTTTGGACACTTGGCGTCCAACACGACGAGGGCGTGTTATTGGCGGTCGAGGGGTCGACAATCATTTTCGATGAACTCCGCAACACCGACTCGTTTGCCACGATCAACTTGCCGGAGGGCCCGCACGCGTTGCGGCTGATTGCCTATAACGCAACAGGGAATAGTTCGCTGGAGCTATTTGCCGCGCCGGGGCAGCATCAGGTCTATTCGGACACAACGACTTGGGAATTGATTTCAGCCGCCACGAACCCTGAATCGGGTGCCGACTTACACACTCTCGAACCGGGTTTCTCAGTGCGTCAACGATACTCTACGAAATCGATCGACACGATCGTCGGTGCGGGAAAGTTATTGGACGAGCCCTACCACAACGTACAGGACTTTTTCGCTGAGAATTCCAACGGCCGGTTTACTCTGGAACCGATCACGATCGTCGGTCCCTATCGATACGACGGCCATTTTGACGGCGAGTTCGGCAACGAGGACCGGAAGCGATGGTCGATTGAGGCGGCGGACCGCGACATCAACTTTCGTACGTATGACAAAAATGGCGACGGGTTAGTCACTCCGAACGAACTCATTGTCATCAGTGTCGCGTCTCAGTACGCCGGAAACAACCACCGGTACACGCTTCGCCCCAAGAGCGATTTTGAGCCCGGTTCGTTCGACAGGATCACGAGGAAGAACGCGGCAACCGGACTGGACTACGATGTTGTTCGAGGCCGTCTGGTCGAAACGCAGGTTCTGGCGGACTACGAGTTTCAGTACTACGCTCATGACGGCGAGCCCGAGAAGGACCGGTGGACGATTGCTCAGGCTCATGCCCACGCATTTCCAAATAGTCGCGCCAACGCGATTACTGGTGTCAATTATGGGAACGGTCAGGAGCGAATCGTCGTTACTTCGCCGTCGCACGGGCTCAATGTGGGAGACCCGGTCCATCTTGCGGGCGTACCCGATATCACAGGGAACAAGACTGAGTTCACGGTCGACTTTGTCACGGCGGACACTTTCCGGCTGGAAAAGTCTTCCGGGTCGGGGAGCTATTCGAGTGGAGGCAACTGGTACGCGGGCAACTTCTTCCGAAATGGCGGTGGCGCTTCCGTTCGAGACTTGCACGAATCGATCACACTCGACGGTGTGAAGTTTCCCGAGTGGTTTGCGGCCGCCGGTTTCGAAGAGTGGCAGAACTTTCTGACGTTCGTTCACGAAATCACGCATGTCCTGGAAAGCGCGGGAGGCGTGTTCGCTGGAGATCTGTACAACTATCAAACGGTGGGAAAACTGCCGACCGGGATCAACTACTACGCGTTGATGGGAGTTACCGGCAACGTCCCCGGCAGTTTTCATAACGACCCGTGGACGAAAGAGAAGTTCGGTTGGGTGAATCCAATCGAGGTCGTCCAGCCCGACCGGCATACGTTGGGCGACGTTGCGACGACGGGCCAGGTACTGAAAATACCGAGAAACGACGACGAGTATTTCCTCGTGGAAAACCGCTGGGGAGGCACGTCGTACGACGCGACGTCAACTGCGGCCAGTGCAACGGTCGGCCTTCCGGGCCTTGGCGTTCGGGATGAAGGGCTGGCGATCTGGCACGTCGACAAGACGCGGATTAGCGCGTTCAAGGCCGAGAAGCCGACCCAGTTTGAGAAACTCCCTACGATGCTATGGAAGGAGGATGCGGGGCGTGACGCATGGCCTCACGGAACCGGAAGTGATAGGAATGATTTATGGCACAGCCGACAATCCTTCGACGCATTATCGGATCGAGCGTCGGCAACGGTTCGGATGCCGGCCAACTCGAACTGGAATGACGGCACACCGAGCGACATTGTCATTATGCCACTGTCGCCGCCGGGCCCCACCATGAGTGTCTACATCGGATTCAGCGGCCTTCCAAAGGATCGGCTGGAGACCAACGACACTTTTGAGACGGCAACGCGCCTCGGCTCGGGTGATATCACGTTGGGAACCGGTGGTGCGATTGGCGATGCCGAAGATTTGACCATACATCGGACCAATGGCATATCGAACCCGGACTATTTTCATTGGACGGCCGTTGCCACGGGTGAGGCGGTATTCAAGATGTCGTATGTCGCTGTTCCCGACGGGAACCTGTCGATCGACCTGCATGCCGACGATGCCCAGCACTCTTCGCTACCGGGGAATGCCACGTCACGCCCCGGCGTTCGAGAAATTCGTTTCGGCGTCGATCGCGGTACGTCGTATTTCGTTCACGTGGCAGGCGTCGAGGGCGGTATCGCCGAGTACGACCTGGAGATTGACGGTCCGGACGCCGTGGGTGATTACCTCGAGCCGAACGACACGTTCGCGACGGCGACGAACCTGGGTACGGGAGAGTTCATTGGATCCGGTTTGAGCATTCACGTACCGGGAGACTTTGATTACTATCGCTGGACCGCGCCGGATTCGGGTCCACTGGCTGTAAGCCTCATCTTTTCGTACCCGAAGGGCGATCTGGACATGTTCTTGTATGCCGAGCAGAACGGATCGACAGAGGTCGTCGCCAGTGCGCTCAACGCCTACCAGGATGATGAGTCGATCGAGTACAACGTATTAAAGGGTACAACGTATTACTTACTCGTGTTTGAGAGGAACGGCAAGCCAAGCCCCGTGTATGACCTGGGATTCATCGGTCCTTCCGTTCCGCAGGACGTGTTGGAACCCAACGATAGTCTCGGTGACGCAACCATCCTGGGAACCGGTCGGCGTCAGCTTGAGCACCTCTCAATCGATTCTAACGACGATGTCGACTACTTCCATTGGGTCGCCCCGCGGAGCGACTTGCTCAATGTCGTTCTCGCGTATGACAGGACGATCGGGGATCTCGATTTGCAGCTCTACAACAGTGTCCACACATCGGTGGGCACGCCCAAGGTGCTTGATGGATATGGCGACGCTATCTACTACGACGTGACCAAGGGAGAAGTCTATTATGTTGCGGTCCGTGGCATTCATGGGTCCCTCCATTTCGACTATGATCTTCGGGTCAACACCTCGTCCTCCTTTGCCGATCGATACGAGACTCTCTTTCCGGATCCCAATAACGACTTCGACCACGCCACGAATCTGGGTACGGGAAACCGCACGGAAACCGGGTTCTCGATTCACGTTCCCGATGATGAAGACTATTTCCAATGGGTCGCGCCGGACAACGGAACACTCCACTTGAACCTCTTGTTCTCTCACGCCATCGGTGACCTGGATCTGAGACTCTACGACGACCAACGGCAGCAGATCAAAAGCTCGCGTTCTACAACCGACAACGAGTACATTTCGTCCTCAGTAGAAAAAGGACGGACATACTATGTCTCGGTTGACAGTTTCGGAACCGCGATGAACTTTGACTACGTGCTCCGTTTCGACGGAATCGACATTCGGGAAGACAACAGGGAACCCAACGATGAATTTGGGTCGGCCTATAGCCTGGGCGCCAGCGATCGCCGTTACGATCACCTGACGGTTCACGATCCCGGCAACGACGACTACTACCGCTGGACGGCCCCGGCCACAGGATGGCTGGATCTTGACATCTTATACGTCGGTGCTGTCGGACAACTGGGACTCGGGTTGTATCGATCAGATCGTTCGCTGATTGACCACCGAGCGTCCTTCAACGACAACGAGCACATCGGCGCGGCCGTCGAGGCGGGAGAGAGCTACTATATCCGGGTGGAAAGTCGCAACGGATCGATGCACTTCGATTACAGCCTGGTGATCGATGGACCCGATATTCCCACTGACCGCCTGGAACCAAACGACACACCTGACAGCGCGGCTGAACTTCCTCCGCAAGACCACGTCGAATCGGGTCTGACGCTGGACAAGGCGTCCGGTGAGGACTGGTATCGCTGGACCGCCACCGACACATCGTTGATGGCAGTCAATCTATTCTTCGATAACTCGCTCGGCGACCTGGAGTTGTCGGTTTACGATTCCAGCCGGCACCGGCTGGCGGCCTCGTCCACAACGACCGACAACGAACACGTTCAATTGCCGGTGGTCGCCGACGAATCCTACTACATTCAAGTCACCGGTTTCTCGGAAGCGACCACTCCTCGTTACGATCTGGTGACGTTTCCATCGAGACGGGAAGATCTTGTTTACGTTGCCGGCGGAGATGTGGTGCAGGTCTACGACTTCTCCGGCGCATTGATGAACACGATCCAACATCCGCAATTCGCGTCAGGACAACTGGGCGACGTGGAAATCGGGCCTGGCGGGATGATCCACGTAGCTCTTGATGTCGGGGCGCCGGCCGGTTCCGACGGGTTGATCCTAACGTTCACACCCGGGGGGTCCTTTCTTCGACTGGTATCGCTTCCCGACGACCCCAGTACTTCCGGGTACCACTACCCCGTCGGTTTCGACGTGCTCGAGGACGGAACGTTCCTGGTCGCGCAGCCGAACCAACGCAGAATCGTTCGACTTCGAACGGACGGGAAGGTGCTCGAGTCGTATAACTTCAGTCCTACTGTCCCGATCGACGCGGCCGTCACTGAGGCCGGTGAGATCATCAGCAGTGACAACGGCCAAGCCGGGCAGGCAATGTTAAACACGTCGAGAAATGGTCGACACTGGGTGGCGGCCATGAATGCCGACCAGGTATGGCTGATCGACCGATCCGGTAAGAAAGTGAGCACCCGACCGGCGGAGCGTCCCTCGGACGTGCAAGACGGCCCGGGTGGCCGCCTGTTTGTGGCGAACAAAGGCCGGGTTCAACCACCGACCGAACCGACGCTCGTCGGTCTCGATGCGAATGGCCGTTCCCTCTTCTCCGTCCAGTTACCCGGTGAGGTGGGCGGGCTGGCGGTGACCGGAAGTGATCGGCCGGCGAAGACTCCCGATGGACTGCGAGATACGGATGGCGACGGCCTCCCCGATTTGTGGGAAACAAGCGGTTTGGACGTCAACGGGGACGGTACTGTCGACCTGAACCTGGCGGAATTGGGCGCTGATTCGAACCACAAGGACCTGTTTGTCGAGGTCGACGCGATGGTTGGCCGGGCGCCGACAATGGGCACGCTCAACCAGGTTGTCGCCGCTTTTGCGGCCGCGCCGAATTCGCTGATCGACAATCCCGATGGTCGAGACGGTATCGACCTGCACGTTGACTTGGATGAAGTAGACATTCCACTTCTCGACTTTCCCTTTCGTTGGGGCTACTTCGACTCGATCAAAGCAACCCGTTTCGGCACCCCGACGCAACGGAGCAACAGCAATGCCAATCAGATTCTCGCTGCAAAACGCCTCGTCTACCGATACAGCATTTTCGCCAATACGTATTCCGGCGGGGGCTCATCGGGGCTCGCTGAATTGCCGGGAAACGACTTCATGGTCACGCTCGGGCACTCCTCGTGGCCGGTCACGGGAGGAACTCCGGATCAGCAGGCGGGGACATTCATGCATGAACTGGGGCACACATTGAATCTGCGACATGGCGGGATCGACCATGTCAATTACAAGCCAAACTACCACAGCGTGATGAATTACCATTGGCAGCTACCGGGGAGCACCAACATTGGCTGGGAACTCGACTACTCGCACACGCTGTTGCCGACACTGAATGAGAATAACCTCGATGAAACGATCGGTATCGGTTATCCCACGGGAAGCGAACACGCCACGAATCACCACCGTGTCCAGGTGGGGCCGCTGCCCTTGAGGGTGGTTTCCGAGTCCGGACGTGTCGATTGGAGCCGCTCCGACAAAGACGGGGACGGCGTCGTTGACAACGACACGGCTGTGAGGGCCGATCTGAACCGTGGGCGGCCCGACCGGAATCACGATGGTTTCGTCAATTCGTATGACGAGACTCCTGGTGAACTTCTACACGGATTCAACGACTGGGCGAACGTTCAGTTTACGTTTGGTGATCAACAAAATGCAGCCGACGGCGTGCACACGGTCACGCAAGCTCAGGAAATTGATTTCGCTACCATCCTTGATTTGGGTGGCGATGGAGCCGACGCATTCGAACCCAACGACGATTCGACGACCGCGGCCAATTTGTTCACGGGCGATCAAATCCATCGAGAACTGACGATCCACAAGGACACCGATCAGGACTGGTTCCACTGGACGGCACCGGCGGCCGGCACCCTGACCGTGGAGATACTGTTCTCGCATGCCACTTCCGATCTCGACCTGCGGCTCTATGACAACCAGGGGAACCCCGTCGCCGAGTCCCTGTCCGACACGGATAACGAGTTTGTCGCCTGGAATGTTGTCGACGGCGCGACGTATCAAATCGAGATACGTTCGAGCAATGCGGCAACCCATCCCTACTATGTTCTGAAGATCGACGGGCCCGGGTCCATTCCCCTGGATAGATACGAGTCGAACGACGTCATCGGCCAGGAAGCCATACTCCCGTCGCATGACCAGACGCTAGACGGCCTGACCGTAGAATGGACGGGCGAGTTCTCGAGTGGCGACGATTGGTATCGTTGGGTCGCACCGAAGACGGGGACCCTCATTGTCGACGCCAGGTTTAACGATTCGTTCGGTAACCTCGACATGGAGCTGTTCGATGAAGGTGAGGTGCTACTGCGCTCTTCGGCCACGTCAACCAGTAACGAACACGTGACGTACCCAGTCAACGCCAATGGTGAGTACTTGATTCACGTGTTCGGCAGGTCGGGCGCCTGGCATCCGAACTACAGCCTGACGATCGACGGGCCCGATGTGCTGGCGGACCGCTTCGAACCGAACGACTGCCTGGATACCGCTTACGATCTTGGGCAAGGCACGCGCGTCGAAACGGGTCTATCGATCCACGAGCCGCAGAACGACGATTATTACCGTTGGACGGCCCCAGCCGACGGCACGCTCCTGGTCGAACTGACTCTCGATAATCGGAAAGGAAACCTCGACCTTGTCTTGCACGGTCCGGGGCGCGACGAGTTGGCATGGTCACGATCAACACTCGACTTTGAGCGGATTTCCATGGCTGTCCGTGAGAGTGGGATTTACTACTTCCAGGTTTCGGGCTCCGGCGGTGCCATGAACGAAGAGTACCGGTTATCCGCCACGCTGGACGTCGCCGACCCAGTGCCGGTCGCGGCTCTTTACGCGGACCCGAAACCGGTTGTGCCGGGTGAACTGATCGCATTGAATGGCACCAGTTCGCTGCACGGTGATCCTGACGGCCGAATCGTACACTACGAATGGGACTTTGAATCCGATGGCGTGTTTGATCTGTCTGGTCCTGAGCCGATAGCCTCGCACCATTTTCCCGACGAAGGCGTTTTCGATGTGACATTGCGAGTGACGGACAACTTCGTGCCGGCCCAAGTCGACACGACCGTCATTCAAGTTACGGTTGCAGCCCCCCCCACCTACTACTACATAAACGACGCGATGGTTGCGCCCGGTGACTGGACAACGGCCGCCGGTGACGATAATGATCCATCGCGCGATGGCAGGAATCCCGACGCCCCACTCGCGTCTATCGCGGAAGTGCTACGCCGCAATGACCTGGGTTCCTCGGACGTGATACGCGTCGACACGGGTACTTATCCGCTTGACGAAACGATCGTCATCACAGATGACGACGCTGGGGTGACGATTGAAGGGTACCATCAAGGCTGCCGATCGGAGCCGACGGCCATATTGAAGGGACAAGATCCAAATCGCAATGTCATCGAGCTCGAAAACGCCGACGGTGTCACGATTGCCTTCCTGAAGCTGACGGGCGGAAACTACGGCATTCATGCCTCACCAACTTCCGACAGCGATAATTTACGGGCCGTCCGCAATGAGATCTTTGGAAACTACCGTAGAGGCGTGTATCTAGATTCGTCGAACGACGCGACGATCATCGCGAAAAACACATTCTTCGGCCTTCCGGGGGGAATCATCGCCACCGATGGCCAGCCGAGTGGCATATGGCTCATGGGAGATGACGTCCTCGTGACGGGGAATACGGTCCATGACAGTTCGAGCTACGGAATCTACACATCCGGTCAACGCGCCTCGGTGCTCGCGAACACCGTCTATGACAGCAATACGGGAATTGCCGGCTCGAATACTCCCGGCAGCGTCGTAAACGGGAATCTCGTGTATCACAATCGAGCGGGAATCGGCGGCGGGACCTTGATCACTGAGAATACCGTCTATGGTAACAGTCTGTACGGTATCACCGGTTCGAACGTGACGCGAAACGTCGTCTATGACAACCGGGACGGAATCATTGTGGGATACGGAACGGCGACCGAAAACCGTGTATACCACAACGAGAACGTGGGCATCGACGTTTACCACGGAACGGCCACCGGCAATACGGTTTACAGTAATCGCGTGGGAATCCTGGGCCGTGGCGGATGGGGTGGGGCGCGTCCAACGCCAACCGTGAAAGGTAACCTCATTTTCGACAACCGCGAGGCAGGTGTGCTGGTCTGGGAAGGCTGGCCCGCCCGTGTGGAAAACAACACAATCTACCAGTTGGAAGGTGACGGCGTACACGTAGGGAACACTTCTGAACAGGTAACGCTGCGCAACAACATCATCTGGGCGGAACCCGGGCCCGGAATTCGCGTCGAGGACGACAGTCAATTTGAATTCGATAGTGACTATAACCTCTTCGCGCCGGAATCCGGCCTGATGGCAGAGTGGCAAGGAGTTGAGTTTACGAGCCTTACCGATTGGCATTTCCGCGTGGGCCAGGACCGACACAGTCTGAGGACCGACCCGCTGCTGGTCAATCCGCTTGGACCCGACGGAATTCTGGGAATCGTTGACCGGGGTCTGCGCGCAAGCTATTTCGCCAATGAAGAGCTGTCCGGCAAGCCGAGCGTCGTGCGCATCGAGCCGAATATCGACTTCAATTGGGGAACGGACGCCCCCGGCGGCCTGAGTTCGGGTGACCGATTCTCGGCGCGATGGGAGGGATACCTTTTCGTTCCGACCGCGGGCATTTATCAGTTCCGCAGTCAGATCGACGACGGCGCTCGAATGTTTTTGGACGATCGCCTGGTGTTCGACAGTTGGTCCACGGCCGGTCATCACGAGCGAATCGTCCCCAGTTACGAGATTACGACGGCCGGTTATGTCCCCTTTCGATTCGAAATGCGAGACGCTACAGGTCCGGCCGGTGCTTCTCTGGCCTGGTGGGGTCCGGGGTTTGGACTCCACACCATCGGCACTGACTCCTTTTCAACGGGCCCGGCCAAACCGGGTGACTACAGCATCGACAACGATTTCCACCTGCAAAGCGAGCACGGTAGCTACCATGGTGGCTCACAGGCCCCGCATCTCGACCAAGGGTCCGGCCGTTGGGTCGACCCGGGCCGTGGACTGGAAACCGTCGACTCGGCTGATTCTCCAGCCATTGACCGAGGTGATCTGTCGGTCTATTACCTTGCCGAAACACGTCCCAACGGAGGCCGAGCGAATCTGGGCGCGTTTGGAAACACGGCACATGCGTCCAAGAGCCCGGCCAGGTTGCTCCAGATTCTCTCGCCCAACGGCCTGGAGAAACTCGAATTGGGCGAGCCGATCGATATCCGCTGGCGTACGTCGGGGCTGACGCCGAGCGACACCGTTGCTCTTGTCAATGTCGGGGGTCCTCAAATCGACAACTGGCTCGCTGACGCTTATCGAACCGACGTATTTCCATATAGGGCCGATGTTCTTCGGCCCGTTGATACGACGACCGTTGTCGACGCGGCCCCGGCTGAAGTGTACGAGTCATACGGCGGCGCCTATGGGGCTGACGGCCAGATCTCGTATCACCTGCCAGTGCCCGACGGCGATTATCGGCTGCGGCTGCATTTTGCTGATCCTGGCGGGATCGGCGTTGGCAACCGTGTCTTCGATGTGAGATTGCAGGGAATCACCGTCCGCGAACAATTCGACATTCTGAAGGAAGCCGGCGCTCCCTACAAAGCCACGACGCTCACCTTTCCCGTATCGGTCGAATCGGGCGGAGGCATTCGAATTGAGTTGGTGAAACAATCGACCTACCTGCCCATTCTCTCTGCCATAGAAGTGACGGCCACGAACGCGACAGGCAGTGAGGACCCGAAAGTCAACCTCAACCTCTCGCCGAACCTTGCCCAGAAATGGCTGCGGATCGCGCGGGACATAGGGGTCGACCGTTTCGGACGCGGTTCTTATTCATGGTCACCCGGACCCGTGACTTCCGAGAACACGGCACTGGTCGAAGTGGCATCGTCCCAGGACACGACCTTGCGCAACACTTCAGACCGCCCCTTCCTGATCGCCGGCAACGGGTCGGAGTACTATGTCCACTCATCGACGGGCGAGTTTACCACATTGCCATACGGCGTTGACTCGATGAGTGGCAAAGATCCGACGCGTCCTATGGCTACGCTCGCTGCCTTGATCGATGCTTACGATCTCGACGCGGGTGATTCCGTCCATATCGGTAGTGGCCCTTATCTCCACCTTCGCAATGTCGTTTTGACAGAGCGTGAAAGCGGCGTGACATTCAGGGGCTCCGAGGATGGTGCAGGATCAACCTTAAACCGCGGGAATCGAAATAAGGCCGGCAATTGGCATAGTGCGGTATTTGAGCTTACCGGAGCCGATCAGGTGACGATCGACAGACTCACGCTAACCGGTGGCGATGTGGGCATTTTCGCGGATACGGGCGCCGCAAGCGACGACTTGACGGTCACCAACTCTACGATCCTCGCGAACTCGTCGGGAGGGATCATCATCCTTCCGACGAGTGACAGCACGGTCCTACGGAACAACACGGTTTTCGGCATCCCGGGAGGAGTCTATCACGACGACCAGCACGTCGGCATTGACCTGTACGGAAACAACAGCACGATTGAAGGAAACACAGTTTACAACAACACGACTTTCGGGATTCGTGCAATCGGTTCGGGGACGATGCGCATAGCGGGCAACCAGGTCTACTACAATGACACCGGCATTGTTGCGCTCGGTCCCAAAGTCGTCGAACACAATACGGTTTGGGAGAACACGCTGGGGATACGTTTGACCTCCGGAAGGGCCGTTGCGAATACCGTTTTCCTGAATCAGGACGGAATCTACGGCTCCGAGGCTGAACTGGTCGGCAACCGCGTCTATCTCAATCAGAACCGCGGAATCTGGGCGGCCGGCACTGTCGTCGTCCAGGGCAACCGGGTTTACGACAACGTGACCGGCATCGACAGTGTCTACATTCCAAACCTGATCGAAGACAACCTGGTTTACCAGAATACCGATGTTGGGATCCGAGTCGCAGCGACCGGATCTCGTATTCGCAACAACACGATCTTCCAATCGCTGAACCGGCCCTTGGCGGCTGGAGTGCGCATCGAGTCGGGTTCTCGAGACACATCGTTGCACAATAACGTCATATGGGTAGAGGCCGGGTACGGCATCGACGTCCGCTCCAACGGCGAACCTGGATTCACGAGCGACTTCAATTGGTTCTACGACGGTGCCGAGGCGAACGCTCGCGCCGGGCGATGGGGCGGCGATCGGAACAACTTGGCCGACTGGCAAGTTGCGACCGGTGGAGACACTCGTTCGCTGACCGGCCGGCCGGATCTAAAAGAGTTCTTTGTCGATCCGGACGGGGCGAATGACGAGTTGGGGCACGGTTCGGTTGAGTTTGTTGATAGTGGAATCGACGACAATTTCTTTCTCAAGGCGGGTGCGCCGGCCATTGATCGCGGCGACGACTGGGAGGCATCCCTTACTGATTTCTTCGGCCAAAATCGTCACGATGATCCTGCCACGCCCAACAGTGGTTCTCTCCGTTACATTGAAAAGGAGCTCGGATACAATTATGTAGAAGGCGGCATTGCCATGGATTGGCGCAGTGGCGGCTGGCGATGGAATCTGCCGCTGCCGTTTTCGTTCCCGTTCTACAATGAAGTGTACTCCGACGTCTGGATCTCATCCGAGGGATTCCTGCAATTCGAAAACTCTCTCGACACGCTCGATGGTAACAACAGCGCTGAAAAGCTGATGAAACGGGCTCGCATCGCGCCGCTCTGGGATGATCTGCGCACGGACATGCCGGGCGACGACATCTTCGTTACCACGTCACCGGGCCAGATGACCATCCGATGGGATGCCACCAACGTGGCGGACCAGAGCGATGTAAATATGTCGGTCACGCTGCTGATCGACGGAACGATCCGATTTGACTACGGGCCGGGAAACACTAATCTCTCGCCAACAATCGGCATCTCGCGCGGAAATACTCTACATGGCCTGCTGTCGCAAAATGACGGTCAGGTGAACCAGACCGGGAGCGGATCGGCGCAATTCGAGCGAACGGCGAATCTGACCTTTACCGATATCGGAGCGTATGAGTTCACTGGATCGAGCGATGACCGTGAACCACCGACTCTGATCGGCACCAACCCGGTCGGGTTATTGGCGGAAGGGAGCACGGCGGGTCCGGTCACTCGGATCGAACTCATTTTCAATGAAGGCGTCAATCCCATTGATGCGATCGCCGCGGGCAATTTCACCCTGAAGGGGGCCGGCGACAACGGGATGTTCGGCGATGCAGACGATACGAATTGGGAGTTGCTTCTCGAGCATGTGAACGATTCGGGAACGGTAACCGTTGTGCCCTCGCCATTACCAAGACCGCCCTTCGTGTCGGCTCCCACGCCATTGCCGGTGGGGAAGTATCGCTTGAGAATCTCGGGAACCACTACGCTGCACGATCTGGCCGGTCTACCCCTGGACGGCGACGGCGACGGAGCAGCTGGCGGAGATTTCGTCAAGACGTTTAACATTACGAACGACGCGCCCCTCGCGGACCCCGGCGGGCCCTACACAATTTCGGAAGGAGACGCTCTGCAACTAGACGCAACGAGGTCAACCGACCCGAACGCGGCCGCCAATGACCGCGTCGTGCTCTATCAGTGGGATCTTAACAACGATGGGAACTTTGATGTCGAGACGACCGACGCACGATACACGGTCGGTTGGGCGGTTCTGGCATCGATAGGGCTCGGTGACGGCCCGACCACTCAGATCATAGGACTGCAGGTGGAAGACCGCCTGGGCGAAACCGACTCGGCAACCGCAGGCCTGACGTTGGCCAACGTTGCTCCGATCGTTGATGCGGGTGTCGATACGAGCATCGATCACGGAGGCACATTGATTGACTCGGGCGTCTTTGCCGATCCGGGCCTCGACGCATGGACAGCTACGGTAGACTATGGCGACGGAACCGGCGTTCGGTCACTTGGACTCGACGACAACAAGCGTTTTGAGCTGTCACATGTTTACGCCGGCAACGGAACTTACGCTGTAACCGTAACGGTTTCGGATGACGACGGCGGCACGGGCAGTGACATTCGCACGGTCGTGGTCACGGGTGGAGGGGAGATTACGACCTATGCCGCACTCGTTGGAGCCGACCTTCAGATCGAGGATATCGACGCGGGCACCGGCTCGACGAATGACACGCTCATGATCCGCAGTGATGGGACCGAGTTGACCATCACGGACCCTGAGCATCGCATCGGTTCGACGATCGCAGGCGCCACGGGCAGTGGAACGAACGAGCTGCACATTCCATTGTTGTCCTTTTCGGGTAACATCATCTTCAATACGCGGGGAGGTGACGACTCGCTAACGATCGATGGATCCGTCAACTCGGCGTTGGTATCCGATATCGTATTCCACGCAGGAAGTGGCGACGCGGACGTCTTGCGACTGGTCGGGGCAAATGTCGACATCGACGTCGCTCAATTAACGGGCGTCGACATCATTGACGTCCGCGGGTCGGGCGATAATACGCTTCGCACAGATCTCGCCTCCGTCTTGAACAACATGGACGGTACCACCGACTCACTCGAATTGCGATCCGACGCCGGCGATCAACTGGTTCTCGATGCCGGCTGGTCGCTCACCGACACGCTGGTCCTTGACACGATCTTCTACCGCGTTCTCAAGAAAAGCGACGCCACCTTGCATCTGGCCGGCCCAAACGACTGGCAAAACCCCGTGGACATTCTCGACATAAATGCCGACGGCATCGTCGTCCCCCTTGACGCGCTGATTGTCATCAACGAGCTCAACGGACGCGCCCTGATTGGCAAACATGGGGAGCTCCCACCGGCAGCCCAGTTCAACCCTTTTCCCGACCACTACCTTGACGTCGACGGCAACGGGTTTTGTGCGCCGCTGGACGCACTGCGAATCATCAACTACTTGAACGGCAAGGGTGAAGGGGAAGCACGTTCCGTGCGGAACCCAAGCAACTTCGTGACGCCCGCACCGATTCAGCCAGACCAACCCCGCGCTGCGATCTTCGCTCAGTGGTCCGGGCCGTTCCGAGCCGTTGATCAACGGTCCGGCGAGCGATCGAGGAGACTCGCTCCTGGGTCCACTCATCCGAACCGAGAGGACGGGGCCAGGTCACAGGTGTTCGCTCAATTAGCGGGCCTTCTCGAATCACGCCCGTTCGTCAACGCCATCCCGCACCAATTGACGCGTGCCGATTCGCCGGCGGCATCCCACCGGGCAAAGCTCTTCGCCATCGAGTTGGAAGATCTGCTCGACGAAATCCCTCGGTAACATCTCGGATTCCCCATCGGGCGTCCGCAGATTCAGGCCTCGAGCGACTAGTGACCCGGAGCCGGAAAGCATACAATTCCTCGTAAGTTCCCGTCTGATCAACGCTAAGCTGAAATCCTCTTTCAGGAGTATCGCCCATGTCCATTGGCCAATCCATGATTCCCGAATTCGATTTGGAAATGGCCGGCACACGCAAGGTGTTGGAACGCGTGCCGGATGACAAAATCGATTGGAAGATTCACGACAAATCGAATACGATCGGGTGGGTTGCCAACCATTTGGCCGATATCCCGCATCTCGTCGATATGGCAATCCACAGCGACGAGTACGATGTCGATCCTGAGGACGGAAAACCGTACGAGTTACCGAACGAGAGAACGAGCGCCGCCATCGTCGCGTTGTTCGATAAGAACGTCGCCCAGGCTCGGTCACTGATGGAGACGGTCTCGGATGAAACGTTGCACCAGTCATGGTCGGTGACCAAGCGAGGTGAAGTCCTGATGACCATGCCGCGCCTCGTTGTGCTCCGATCCTGGGTAATCAACCACGCCATACACCACCGAGCCCATCTCTGTGTTTATTACCGAGTCAACGGAATTCTCGTCCCTGGCCTCTATGGCCCGTCGGCAGACGACGACGGCATGTAACCCTGCTGGCGTGGCGTAATCGAGGGTCGGTGACCGTTTTACGGTCGTGTTGCCACGCGGTTGGTGAACTTAAGGAGTTCGGGCAATGGAACCTGCGGTATACGCGATTGCCACCATGGACACAAAGGGTGTCGAGTTATCCTACGCTGCCCGCTGCCTGCTCCTAGCGAGGCTCAACGTGAAAACGGTCGACGTTGGGACGTTCTCCGAACCGACCGTAGCGAGCGACGTGTCACGAGGAACGGTGCTCGGCCGCCGGACGCTGCCGATGAACGGTGACCGGGGCTCGGCCGTCACGACGATGGGTGAGGCGCTGACGGATTATCTGTTGGAGCAGTCGCAGGCAGGCCACATTTCGGGCGTGATCGGAATTGGCGGCAGTGGCGGCACGGCGTTAATCACGGCTGCGATGCGAGCGTTGCCGATTGGTCTGCCCAAACTGATGGTGTCGACGGTGGCCAGCGGCAACACGGCTCCCTACGTCGATTGCAGCGACATTACCATGATGTACTCGGTAGTGGATATTGCGGGTCTCAATTCCGTATCGCAGCGCATCCTGGCCAACGCGTGTCACGCGATGGCGGGAATGGTCAACCACCACGTCGCGCCCTGCGAAACTCGGCCGGCCCTGGGCATGACCATGTTCGGCGTGACGACGCCGTGTGTCACGACCGTGCGTGAGATATTGGAACAACACGGATACGACTGCCTCGTGTTTCACGCGACCGGCACCGGCGGCCGGGCGATGGAGCGGCTCGTTGAATCAGGTTTTCTAACGGGTGTGCTCGATATCACGACAACAGAAGTCGCCGACGAGATCGTGGGGGGTTTCTTGTCGGCCGGGCCCCAGCGCATGGACGCCGTGCTCGACGCCGGGGTCCCCTTGGTGCTGAGTCTCGGTGCGCTTGACATGGTCAATTTTGGATCCGTCGATACGGTTCCCGTTGAGTTTCGCGACCGCTGCTTGCATGTTCACAATGCACAAGTGACATTGATGAGGACGACGCCGGACGAGAACCGGAGAATAGCTCGTTGGATGGCAACGAAACTGAACCGGTCCACGGCTCCGGTTCACGTGTTAATTCCCGAACGCGGAATCTCGATGCTCGACGCCCCCGGTCAAGCGTTCCATGACCCCGTGGCGGACGCAACGTTGTTTGACGAACTGGAGTCATGCGTCGACCAGACGGATTCTCGCCAGATCGTTCGACTGCCGAATCACATTAACGATCCCACATTCTCGCAGGCGCTCGTCGACCACTACCTGACCGTGAGCGAAAACTTCCATTGATCGCTCCGGGAAGCCCACGATGAGCCGATATTGAGTTTCTCTAGAGAGCTCGACACTGGCATAGGCGGTACCACGAACACCAAGCTGCACAAGGGACCGGCGTCATGACCGAATCACGAGCATCAATTCTTGCCCGATTTCGAACGAAGATCGCTCAGGGAATGCCGATCATCGGCGGAGGTGCGGGAACGGGAATCAGCGCCAAATGCGAGGAAGCGGGCGGGATCGACTTGATCGTGATTTACAATTCCGGCCGTTACCGCATGGCGGGCCGAGGATCTTTGGCAGGACTCATGCCGTATGGCAACGCCAATCAGGTTGTCAAGGAAATGGCCTACGAGGTGCTCACGGCGGTCGACCAGGTGCCCGTCTTGGCGGGTGTCTGTGCGACGGACCCGTTCATGATCCGTGATGCCTTTCTGCTGGAATTGAAGTCGCTTGGCTTCGCAGGAATCCAAAACTTCCCAACCGTCGGCTTGATTGACGGCACGTTTCGAGCCAACCTGGAGGAAACGGGCATGGGGTTCGGTTTGGAAGTCGATTTCATTGCGGCCGCTCACGCCTTGGATCTATTGACCACACCCTATGCGTTTGATCAACAGCAAGCGGGAGAGCTCACTGCCGCCGGCGCCGACGTCATCGTCGCCCACATGGGCCTGACGACCAGTGGAACGATCGGGGCCAAGACGGCACTGACTCTGGAGGATAGCGTCGAGCGGGTGGGCGCTATTGCCGAAGCGGCACGATCCGTTCGTGAGGATGTCCTGGTTCTCTGTCATGGAGGCCCCATCGCCATGCCCGAAGATGCCCGGTACATTTTGGACCGTCTCGATACGGTCGACGGGTTCTACGGAGCTAGTTCGATGGAGCGACTACCCACCGAAGAGGCGCTTCGCAAGCAGGTGGAGCGATTCGTTAAGATTCGCCGCACCCGCGATTTTTCTTGAGGACCGTCGATACCAATAATGCAGTGCATGACCATGGAGTTAATGACCGAATCGCTTCAGAAGGGTCCTGAGTTGCGCGACGACCTCGGCAAATCGAGGATCGGCGGCCAGGTTATGCATCTCGTGCGGGTCGTGATCGTGGTCGAACAACATCGATCCGCGTCGGCCCTCGTCCCATGCGGTATACCGCCACTGTTCGGTGCGCACGCTTCGACCGAGATACCACCCGCGCGTCTGAAACGTAAACGCCGGATGATCCCAGGCAATGCGGGGGTCGCGCAACAGCGGCTGCAAGCTGCGTCCTTCCAGCGACGAGGGGCGCGTCAGCCGACACACGTCCATGAGCGTTGGATACATGTCCAGGTACTGCACGACTCGCCGTGTTGACTTGCCGGCCGAGGCGCCCCTCCGAGGATCGACGATGATCAGCGGACCGCGCGCCGAAACCTCAAACGTCGTTCCCTTGGCCCACATACCTTTCTCGCTCAAGTGCCAGCCGTGGTCCCCCCAAAACACGATCACCGTGTTCTGTCGCAGCCCCAAATTCTCCAATTCGTCAAGCACGCGTCCCAGCTGAGCGTCCATATAACTGGCGCAGGCATAGTAGGCGCGAAGTGCTTCCCGTGCCTCGCCTCGGCTGAACGGCCGGCCGGCAAACAAGTCGAGATTTGCCCTCAGCTCGTCGCGCGGTATTCCTGGTGGCAACGTTGGCTGGCTCGCAAAATCGGTCGGCAGCCGCATGTGAGCAACGTCGTGCATACCAAAAAACCGGGCGGGCGCCGTCAACGGCACATGGGGCAGTCGGAACCCCACGGCAAGGAAGAAAGGCTGGGCGGCCGCTTGGAACTTGCGCAGGCTGGCAATCGCCTTGTCGGCCGTCGGAGCGTCACGGCCTCGATCGCCCGGCTGTAGGGGGCCGAAGACATTCGCCCATGCATACCGTTCGGGATCGGCAATGGTGCGATGCCGATAGGGCGAATGATGATGGTCCCAATAGTCTGGTTGCTCGCGTTGTTGAACGGCCCGCTCGGTCGGAAAGTACCATTCACCCTTCGGCTTCGAATCGTCGGTCCCGGTGCCCTGGTTGCGCCCGTGCCAGACCTTTCCATGTTCGGCCACCGCGTAGCCGTGCCGCCGGAAAATCTCCTGCATGGGAACGTTTTGATCGTTTCGAACAAGAAGCGTGTTGTTGTCGAGCACGCCGATCGACGTAGGATACCGTCCGGTCAAGACCGAACAGCGCGTGACATTGCACAATGGAAACTGACAATAGGCTCGATCAAACCGTACGCCCCACGAGGCCAGCCGATCGAGATTCGGTGTGAGTGCCCTTTCATCGCCATAGCAGCCGATACGACAATTCATGTCGTCCGAAATAATGAACAACACGTTCGGCCGCTCAACAGAATCTGCCCATCCCGTTTGTCCCGCCATCGCACTGCACAGCGCCGCGACGATCGCGATCGCCTGCACCATTGTGAACTGTCTCAACGTCATGGTTCGGTTCCTTGGTATCGACTTTCCGAACAACTTTCCCCAATAACAACGGATGTCGACTCGGCCAATCGGCAGGCCCGCCGGATCGGCGCCGTCGACTAAGGGACTCGCTCGGATTGCCGTCCGCCGCCGGTCGGGGCCGTGCCGGCTCCGATCAGGTCGTGCACTGTCTGAACGATCAGGTCCTCGGCCGATTTCGCCAGCCGGGTGGGCTTGTCATAGCTATTCATTGATTCGTCAACCTCATAGCCTCCTTCTTCGATCATTCGAGCGGACGCAATGTAGCAGGGAGCCGCATTCGCGTAGGCGGTAACCCACGTCTGCTGTGGCCCGAGTTCATGCTTCAAACGCAGGGCATAATCCACGACGACTTCACCCGCCAGAAAAACGATCTGCAAGTCATCGTCGAATCGCCAGGTCTGGATTGGGTAGTCAAATGACTCGGGCAGTCGTTGCCCCTGATCCAATCGCTTGAAAAGGACGCCCGCGTAGTATGCCGTCCGCTTGGGGCCCTTAAGTCTGGCCTCCAATTCGCCCCGATCGGGAACGTGGTCCAAGGGCACCTGAATGTGGCGCAGATGGCATTCGGGCGGGCCGATAATCGGTTGCAAACGGGTCGCCAGCAGCCGCTCGACTTCGCTCGCCACCGCCTGACCGTGGCGTTCCACCATCTTCGAGCCGT
>CAYNDU010000007.1:0-16964 GCA_964395615.1 uncultured Pirellulaceae bacterium
GGTCGCGAGCCGTTCGCCTCATCCGAACCATTCATCCCCCGATCGATCTGTTCGGAGATGCAACTCAAACTGACGGAGCTCGTATCCATTCCGGCACTGCCGCCCAAAGAGATGGCGTACGTTTCAAGTTCTTCGGCCAGTTCTTCTTCTGTATGTTGAGACGTCCCACGGGTCAGCATTTGCGTTGCCATGGATGCCGTGCCGGGCTTGGTTTCACTCCAAGCGCCGGCCAGTAATCCGAGGGATACGGACAAGTAGGGTACTTCGTGGTTCTCTGCAACGTAAAGCGTCAGTCCATTTTCAAGGGTAACGGAGTCCAATGCGACGTCCATATCGATTTCGAGCCGTTTGGCGATCGCCGGCGCTGAGGGGTAATCGCGAGGTCGCTTGACGCCGGGACGACCGGGCGGCGGCGCATGTTCCTCGCGTTCCGCCGTAACCGGTGTATTCTCGACGTCGTTCTTCATCCCAAGCATACTGCCGAGCGTACCCAACAGGTTACGCTGCACTCGCATCTCAATGGCATGTTCCGGATCGAAGTAGGCCTCGGCTACCCGTTGGATATCGCTTACCGAGACACGCCGAATGTTCTCGATCCTCTGATTGATGCGACCGACATCGCCCTCAAGAACGGCCGCCGAACCGATCGCTCGTGCTTTGCCTACAACCGTTAGTTGTTCCTGGACGAGTTGTTTGAGCATTTGATTTTTGGCCTTCGTGAGTTCCGTTTCCGAAACGGGCTCGCTGCGCATGCGTTCAATCTCTTTTCTCACACTGGCGAGCACCTTGTCCGGATCGCCACCAAGGGGCGGCAGGATCGCACCGACACCGGCAGCACCATTCTGCTCAAGGCTCATGATCCCTGACATCGCCATCACCGCGGACCGTTGCTCGGCCACGATCTTTCGGTACAGGCGGCTACTCTCTCCGCCACCCAGAATGGTCGTCATCAGGTCGAGTGCTGTTTGATCCTCACCGGCCAACGGTACGCCTCGGTAGATCAGTGCCACGATGGGAGCCGGCGCACTTTGTTCTTGAAACGTGACTTTCTTGGCGTCAAACGGCTTATCCGCCGGCATTTCCACTCGGTTCGGATCTTCGCAGCGCGGTATCCAGGCAAAGTACTTACGGACCAGTTGCTGCGCTTTTTCATGTTCGATCGCGCCGACGATGACAATGGTCGCGTTGTTCGGCACATAGTACTTCGTCCAGAATGCCCGCAATTCAGCAACCGACGCGGCGCGCAGATGGGGGATCGAGCCGATCGGTGCCCAGCTGTAGGGGTGACCGGGCGAGACAACCGGCAACACCTTCTCCATCAGGGTTCCATACGGCCGGTTCAAGCCCATCCGTCGCTCTTCTTCGACGACCTTTCGTTCGGTGTCGAACGCTGTTTGGTCGATCTTCAACATGGACATGCGCTCGGCTTCGAGCCAAAGCGCCAGTTCCACCTGGTTCGACGGAACCGTCTGCACGTAGACCGTCTGATCGAACGTCGTGTAGGCGTTGCAGGTGCCGCCTACCTTCCGGATCCAGTCGAAATGGTCGGTTGGTCCGAGTCGATCCGTGCCCCGGAACATCATGTGTTCAAACATATGAGCGAAACCCCGACGCTCAGGCGACTCGTCTTTTGATCCGACGTGATACCATACATGGACGGCAGCGATCGGGCATGAGAAATCCTCGACCGTGACGAGCTGCAATCCGTTGTCGAGCATCGTCTTGTGGTAATCGACGGCGTTCGTGCTGCTACCGCCGAGCAACATTCCGGCGACCAGAGCGCCCATCCCAATAGACAATCGCATCATCATTTGACCTCTGTCAACGAAGTGAGTTCTACGACCTTGCGCCGTCGTCCGAATTCGGCGGCCCCGTACCCGAGGTCATGATAACGGATTCCATGGTCGATGAAACCAGGGCCCCTTGTCGGCCATTCATGCTATCAACCTCGACCTGCGTTCCATTCTCGCACACGCCGAAGAACGGGCCGTGAATGCGATCCCAGCGGAATGACGCGTTTCGATAGACGGAACAACGAGCGCTCGAACGACCATTCGGCGTGAATTACTTCACGACCCGGTGTTTGGTCATCGTCAGTACATTGCCCTCCCGGCTGTAGGAGACTTCGTCCATGAAGACGCGGATCAACATGACTCCTCGACCGTTAGGTTTCAGAAGATTCTCGGAGTCCGTCGGGTTCGGCAATTCAGACGTATTGAAACCCGGTCCCTCGTCCCGCACAACATAGGTAACGCGATCGCGATTCAATTTGACGGAGATGCTGACTCGACGGTCCCGGTACGGCGCCAACTGTGCACGCTGCCGGCCCGTCTGCCGATACGCGTCCGCCTGTTCGCGGAGAGACGAACATAATTCCAAATTGCCATGATCCAAGGCATTGTCGAGTGCTTCGGTAAGCGCGGTTCCCATGCGAATGACATCCACTTCGTCGCAGAAATCGACTTCGACGAGCTGGTCCTGAAGATGGCTGACCAGAGCAAATTTATTTCCGGGCGCATAGTCGAGTTCATAATGTGATTCGCTATGGCTGAACATCTGGACAATACGTCGCCGATCTTGAGCCGATCGAGCGGATTGGACGACGATTTCCAGGGCCTCGATTAAGGCCTGCTTGAGGTTCTTTTTGGGCACGTAACTGGCGGCCCCTTCGCGCAGCGCGGTCGCCGCAATTTCTTCGCTCCCCCAGGCCGTCATGAGAATCGTGGGCAGCATGGGAAACTCTTTGCGAATCCGCTTCACAAGCTCGAGGCCATCGAGTTCCGGCATCTGCAGGTCGGTCAGGACGATATCGGGGTTCATCGTGGCGATCATTCCGATCGCCTCACGCCCATCGCTCGCGTAAATGGGCTGCAGCCCTGCCTCCCGAATGCACGCACCCGCAAGATGGCGGTCCACGACCGAATCGTCGACGACCAGAACAGTTATCATCAGTCGGCTCCCCGCCACACTCGTCAATTCGTCTCGTCATCCGATGAAAGATCCACCCATTGTTGCACTTCATGCAGGAATTGATCAACTGCCCTTGATAGACGTTCCACCAGATCCCCGACCGGCTCCGCGCCACCCGACGCCGATTTCAATTCGACCTGTTGCGCCAGGTCCACCACCAACTGTGCGGCGAATAGATCGGCCGAGCTCTTGAGTGTGTGAGCCGCTCGCCTCATTCGATCGGCATCCCCAGCGACCATGCCCGACCGGATCGATTGCAGCAGAACGGGGCATTCACTCAGTACGAGGCCGGCCAATTCTCGAACATCCGCCATGTCGCCCGGGATACGGTCGAGGGCCGACTGGGGTTGGAATATTCGCTGAGCAGGGACCGCCGGGTCACCGCTCTCGGTTTCAGCCGGTTCGATGTCAGGTTCCGGTTGGACCTCCTGTTGAGCCTCCTGTTGGATCTTCTGGGGATCCTCCTGGGGGTTCCGATCGGCTCTTCGGGCAAATCGGCTGATCGTGTCGGACAGTTCCTCGGCCACAATCGGCTTGGCCACGTAGGCGTCCATACCGGCTCGCATGCACCGTTCGCGATCTCCTTTCATGGCGGCGGCCGTCATGGCAATAATGGGTGTGCGTTTCCCCATGCGGCGTTCACTATCTCGAATGATCTGCGTGGCTTCCAGCCCATCCATTTCGGGCATCTGTACGTCCATCAGTACAAGATCGAATGAATCGCGCGCATGCGCCTCGACGGCCTCGAGCCCGTTGTTGGCAACCGTCACGTCGTGCCCATGTTTTCGCAGGAATCCGAGCGCGACGCGTTGGTTGACCACGCCATCTTCTACCAGCAGGATTTTCAACGATGGCAAATCCCATTCGACGCCGGGCACATCGAAGTCCATACGAGATACGGCCGATCGACCCATGACCGACAGCAGGGCGTCGAGCAGTTCGGATTGAATAACCGGCTTGGTCATGTGCCGAACGACGCCGAGTTCTCGACAGCGGTCGGCATCTCCCGGCCGAGAGGCCGACGAGATCATAATGATCTTCGTGCGTCGAAGCGCCTCGTGGTCGCGAATGCGTTCGGCCACTTCAAAACCGTCCATGTCCGGCATCATGCAATCGAGCAGCACGACGGGGATGGGATCGGAAGCGGCCGCTTCTACGAGCAGTTCCAATGCTTGCTGTCCGCTCTCCACACAATGGGGTTCGAGTTTCCAGCTGAGTAGAATCTCCTGTAGAATGCGGCGATTCGTGGGATGATCGTCGACAACCAGAATCGATGTACCTCGCAGCTCCGACAACTCCTGCTGCACGGTCGCTCCCGGCCTGTCGGCCATGGTGAATACCGCGGTGAAGAAGAAGGTTGTGCCTTCGCCGGGCTCGCTCTCGAGCCACATGCGCCCTCCCATCATCCGCACCAGTTGAGAACAGATGGCCAATCCCAGGCCGGTGCCACCGAATCGGCGCGTCATCGAGTCGTCGGCCTGATGAAAGGCTTCGAAGACTTCCTTCTGCTTGTCTTTCGGTATTCCGATTCCCGTATCCCGCACCGTTACAAGCAGGCAGATCTCCTTGCCCGATCGAGACTCCTCGGCAACCTCGATCATCACCTCGCCTGCCGACGTAAATTTCACAGCATTACCCGCCAGGTTGACGATGATCTGCCTCAAGCGATTCGGATCACCGATGAGTTCATCCGGCAGCTGTGGATCGATGCGACAGGTCAGTTCCAGCTCCTTCTGGGCTGCACGGACCCCTAGAGTGCGAGCCGTTCGGCCAACCGTGTCGCGCAGACCGAAGATAATCCACTCCAAATCCAACTTGCCGGCTTCGATCTTGGAAAAGTCCAGGATGTCGTTGAGCAGATAGAGCAGCGAATCGGCCGAGTGCTTGACCATGCCGAGGTATTCGCGCTGCTCCGGATCTAGCCGCGTGTTAGCCAGCAGTTCGGACATCCCGATGATGCCATTCATGGGCGTTCGAATCTCGTGGCTCATGTTCGCCAGAAAACTGCTCTTCGCGATATTCGCCGCTTCCGCGTTATCACGAGCGCGAACCAGGTCTCGCATGGTATGGTCGAGCTTTTCTTCCTGGGAACAGACGACACCTTCGTAATTGCCGATCAGCGCATCGACGGCCGTAATCTGTGCCTCGATCCGAGTCGTCGATTGTGCGAAAGCAAGTAGCGCCAACTTCGTGCTCAACGACAAGTGCGAGAAGAGCATCGCCGTTTCCGGGATAATGCGTACCTTGGAGAAGCCGATCACCGCGAAAATCGATCCGGAGGGGAGCACGTCGCCGAACCCGACAACCGACTCGATGCCGCAAGCGTCGACGAACTCTTTTTGTGCCGGGATATACGGAGATCCGGAAGCCTGCGGCACGTGAAAGACACTTGTTTGCGAGCGATGTACCAGCGAATTGACGTTCGCGTCCAATACCTTCTCGATATCCAGACCGAGTTGCTGGAGCAATCGGTAGATCATCGGCATCTGTTCCACGGCACGTTGGTCCATGAGCGGTATGACCTGGTGTCCAGCGGAACGACCTGGATCGCACCACTCATCTCGTTCACCCGCCGTGCCCGTCAACACGAGGCAGATCGTTTCCTCCGCCGGATCGCGCTCGGCCCTCGCCCTGGCCAGTTCCTGGAGTGATTTGTCCAGTTGAGCGAACCGAACGGTCGTGAACATCCGAATCAAGGCCAGGGCGGGCCGGTCGTTGTCGTCGACCAATCGATGTCGGAGGTATCGTGTCAGCCGTTTCGCCAAGTCGCGTTCGTTGACCGACTCGGCACTCATCCGGCGAATGTCCGCGCCACACGAGATCATGTCGCGCAGCGCAAACCGGCTCAGTCGAACGGGCTTTCCGGCCTGATCCGACGAGGATCTGGGAAGCGCCAGTTTATTGGCCACCGTCGCCAATTTCTCCTCGGCCAACTTTCTGTCGGTGATATCGGTCAACGAACCCGCCATGCGCGTGGCCGTACCGGAGTCGTCCCAAACAGCCTGCCCTCGAGCTCGATACCAGCGGTATGCGCCTCGTCGGGTTCGCATGCGATACTCAACGTCGTACGGCTCACGTTCGTCCAGGTGCCGGCGAATCGCTTCCATCGTCGGTTCCAGGTCGTCCGGATGAAGCCGGGAGCGCCACGCGTCAAACACGTTGGCCATTTCTTCGTCCCGGTAGCCAAGCAATTCCTTGAACCGCGGAGCATAGTAGACCTGATTCGTCGCAACGTCCCAATCCCACAATCCGTCGTTCGAACCCTGGACACACAGCGAAAAGCGTTCCTCGCTTTTTCGTCGCGACTCTTCCACCTGCTTGACTTCCGTAATGTCATGCGAGATGCCCACGGTGCCGATACGGTTACCTTCACGATCACGCAGGGGCGCTTTTGTCGTCGAGACCCACGTCCGAGTCCCGTCCGGCCACGTTTCTTGCGCGACCATGCCAACCATTGCGCGACCCGTCTCCAGAATCCTCTGCTCATCGTGGCGTGACTTGGCCGCGTGTTCCGCTGTCAAGAAGTCACGGTCTGTCTTGCCCATCGCCTCCTTGGGATGGGACAACGTGAATTTGTCCGCCAATTCTCGACTCACTCGCAGATAGCGTCCTTCCTTGTCCTTGAAATAGATCGCGTCCGGCAGATGGTTCATCAGCGTGTGCAGCAAGTTCCGCTCGAATTGATAGGATGCTTCGGCTTCGCGACGTTCGGTGATCGCCTTCTGATAGGCGGCGCCGCTCTTGAGCTCCAGGGCACGTGGAAGGATTTTCGCCAGCACGACCACCCCGGCACAAGAGACAATCGCCGTTCCGACCTTGAGCACCGCGGACAGGCGATAGACGGGCCACCAGAAGATGCCCGCTTCCACCAGGTGGACCGTCCCGCAAGAGAAAAAAACGAGCCCGAGAAACACGTAGAAGATCCGTGGGAATTTCAAGCCCCGGCGACCCGCGACATAGAAGACAACCACGATCGGAACCGCGTAGTACGCGAGAAACGTGGCGAGGTCACTGAAGATGTGCATCCAGCCGATCCAAGGTTCGTCGGCCCACGCAGGGCCGCACTGCCAGCGAGCCGGAAAACCATCAGTGGCAAACAAGTCCGCCAGTAAGTCCAACATGGCTGGCCGCCTTTTTGTTCAGGATGTGAAACCCCTCAGAAGTGCTTGCTCGTATTATTGTACGCGGCCGGACAACGGACAATCTGCCCCTTTCCCCGTGCACTTGCTCGGTCCTGGGGCCCCAAAACCCTCAATCCGCCCGCCGGATGCCGGAACCTGTACGATATTCTCCGGTTCAATAAGTGGTTTTCCAAATTGCCTCGCTGCATCCGGTTGCCGTAGAATGCCCTACTGTCTTTCCGAGAATTTCTGGCCTGACGAGACGGCGATCAGCCGTTCGATGCCATGGAATTCCCAAGGAGTTGATACAGGACCCTCGCGATGATCGCAATTTGCCGTTCGGCATGGAGCTGGGTGACGCTTTGCGGCATCTTATGGTCGGTTGGCTCGTTTGTACCCCATGCACCGGCCATGGATCTGGACGAAGCCGAGCGGTTGCTGTTGCACGGCGAGCATGTCGCGTGCATCGCGGAAGCCCGCAAGGCGATCGACAACCACGTTTGGAATGAGCGTTGGCGGCATCTCTTGCTGCGGGCTCAGCTCGAAACGGGCCGTTACCGGGAAGCCTTACCGACCGCCGAGAAGGCTCTGGAACAGTACCCCAGCAGCGTTGAAGTCCGACGACTCGCTTATTCCGCGTACTTGTTGAATGGTCAGAGTTCCAAAGCGGCCGAATTGCTCAAGGGCCTGGATTCACTTCACGAGAAATACGGTGCCTGGCGATACAAGGATCCGAGGAGTCTTGTTTCATGGGGACGCCTGCTTGGCTTGCGAAAAGCAGATCCGAAGGAGATTCTTGAGCAGTACTACGGGCGAGCAAAAAAGGCCGACGCGAGCTTTCTGCCCGCCTATTTCGCCAGTGCTGAACTGGCTCTCGAGAAGAAGGACGCGGCGTTAGCCGTTGAATTGCTCGAGCCGGCGGTCAAACTGGCGCCCGAGCACCCGGAACTGAATCATTTGCTGGCTCGAGCTTACGCTTCGAGCGACCCCGTTCGATCGGAAGAAGCTCGGCAACGTGCCCTGTCGGTGAATCCCAGGCACGTCGGCTGCTTGATGCTGGCGATTGACAAGCTGATCGACGCGGAGCAATTCGGCGAGGCAAGAAAACAGCTCAAGAAGGTCCTTGCGGTAAACCCACGGCAATGGCAGGCTCATGCCTACTACGCCGTACTGTCTCACCTGGACGGGAATGACGAGGATGAAAAATTCTGGCGCAACAAAGGGCTTGAGGACTGGACCGATAATCCCGGCGTCGATCACTTAATCGGCCGCAAACTCTCCCAGCAGTATCGATTCGCCGAGGGTGCCGAGTATCAACGATCGGCGCTTGCACGGCAATCAGAGTATCAGCCGGCCAGAATTCAGCTTGCCCAGGATCTGCTGCGATTGGGAAAGGAAGACGAGGGTTGGACGCTGGCCGAGTCGGTGAGTCGCGATGACCCGTATCACGTTGTGGCTCACAACCTGATGATCCTGCGTGACAATCTGGGCCGTTTCCGCACGCTGCGCGCTGAAGGGCTGGTCGTGAAAATGGACTCGGGTGAGGCCGATATCTACGGTCAAGAAGTTCTGGCGTTGCTGGCGTCTGCCCGAAAGACGTTGACCGCCCGTTACCAGGTTTCGTTGCCCGATCCGATCCATGTCGAGATCTTCCCACAGCAGGCCGACTTCGCCATCCGCACCTTCGGACTACCGGGCGGAGCAGGCTACCTTGGCGTCTGTTTCGGAAACGTGATCACGGCCAACAGTCCAGCGTCGCAGGGAGAACACCCGGCGAATTGGCGCTCGGTACTGTGGCACGAGTTCTGTCATGTCGTCACGCTGCACAAGACCAAGAACCGTATGCCACGTTGGCTCAGCGAAGGGATATCGGTTTACGAAGAACGCCGGCACAACAAGGCGTGGGGGAAGTCGATGAATGCCGTATATCGGCAGATGATTCTCGACGGGCAGGCGACGCCGCTGAGCCAACTCAGCAGTGCGTTCCTGGCACCGCCTGGCCCCCTGCACCTGGAATTTGCCTACTTTGAATCGTCGCTCGTCGTCGATTTCCTGATTCAGGAATTTGAATTTGAAACCGTGTTGAAGATTCTGGACGATCTTGCAGCGGGAATGCCGGTCAACGAATCGCTTACTCGACATACGCGACCATTGGACGTGCTGGATGTCGAGTTCGCTGCGTTTCTCCAGGCACGCGCTAAGGGGTTGGCGCCGCGCGCCGACTGGAGTCGCGTGTCGGTCGCACTGGGGCCGGAATCAACCGTTGCTGAGCAGCGGGCGGCTTGGGACGAAGCTGTCAGGAATCACCCGCTCAATATCCTTGCGTTGAAACAGCTTTCTAAACACTTGTTGAAACAACGAGAATTCGCTCAAGCGCTCGGTCCACTGCAGAAACTGCTCGAGATCTTCCCCGAGGATGTCGGTACGGATTGTGCTTACCGCCTCTTGGCCAAGACTCACCGCGAATTGAAGGACGCGGCCCGTGAACGAACTTTCCTGGAACAACTGGTCGCCCGAGACGCGGATGCCGTCTCGGAACGACTCCGACTTGTCGACCTGTGCACTCGGCAGGAAGATTGGAACAGCGTGGCCGGTTATTCAGAACAGCTGCTGGCCATCAATCCGCTGAATCCCGGGCCACATCGAAGCCTGGCCGCGGCGGCCGAACATCTTGACGATGCGGCCCGATCGGTCCGAGCCTACGGCAGTCTCGTACACATGGACCCCGTCGATCCGGCCGACGTTCACTGGCGATTGGCCCGAGCACTTCTGGCACAAAACGAACTGAAACGGGCGAAACGCCAAGTCTTGAAAGCCCTGGAAGAAGCGCCGCGATTCGAAGCCGCTCACCAGACCTTGCTCGAAATCGTTGGTCGATCGGGTCCGAATTCACCTCCCGCCCACCGTGCGAGCCCAAAAAAGAATCCGCCTTCGCCGACCGGTTCCGAAAACGGCCGGGACCCTGACGAGCCGGATGCTCAAACCAACCGAGGTTCTCCCAAGAGGGAGACGAGGTTCTCCCGACAGGGAGCCGATTACGAGTGAGTTGAGAATCGAGTCCCGAGATTGAGGATACAGATCGTGGTGCAAGGGAGTCAGAAAATCGGCCTGTCGGCGCTGTTCGGATTTGGCCTGCTGGCCGCATTGAGTCTGGCCCAGTTCACGCCTCAACCAGGGCGCCAAGGGTACGGCCGAGCACGCGGCGAGCGAGGCGGCCGATCGCAATACGGCGAGCGCCGGGGCGTACCCGATTGGAGCATCGATCAGGACTTCAAGGAAGACATCTTCACATTCGTTCGCATTCGGTACGATTCGCTCGGAGGCGGACGGTATGGCCGAGGCCTGTGGGCTACGGATTGGCCCGATAGCGATCTGAACTTCTCGTACCGCCTGCAAGAATTGACGGCCATGAAGGTGCACCCGGAAGGTGTGATCCTGGAACTGACGGATCCACGCCTGTTCGACTATCCGTTCATCTACCTGCTCGAACCGGGCCGTGGCCAGATGTACCTCGAGGAGGAGGAGATCCGGGCCCTGCGTCGCTACCTGCTGAATGGCGGGTTCCTGATGGTCGACGATTTTTGGGGCGATTGGGAATACGAAGTGTTTTATGAACAGTTGAAGCGAGTCTTTCCGAACCGGGAGCCTCAGGAGATTCCCTTGGAACACGACATCTTCCACTGGGTCTATGACCTCAAGGAGCGTCCCCAGATTCCGAGTATCAATGCCGCACGATGGGGCAGGTACAACGGTGGAGTGACATGGGAGGGAGGACCAGATGCTCGAGAAGTTCATTATCAGGCAGTTTATGACGATCGTGGCAGGATGATGATGATTATATGCCACAATACGGATTTGGGTGACGGATGGGAACGCGAAGGGGAAGACGAGTGGTACTTTCGCGAGTTCTCTGAAAAGAAAGCCTATCCGCTGGGAATCAACATCGTGACCTATGCGCTGACGCACTGAAGGGGAATGCCGTGTCAAATGCCGCCGATCCAAATAACACTGATTCAAACGACGCTGCTGAAAACGACGCTGCTGAAAACGACGCCGCTGAAAACGACGCCGCTGAAAACGACGCTGTCTTGAAGGCCGTTGAAACAGACGACACGGATTCGTTTGGCTTGGAGCAGCAGATCGTCGAGCGGATTTGGGAGAGCCGTCAACGGATCGATACCCAATTATCGAAGGTCATCGTTGGCCAGCAGACGGTCATCCATGAGTTATTGATCAGCTTGTTTGCCGGCGGCCATTGCCTGCTTACCGGTGCGCCTGGCCTCGCCAAGACGCTGTTAGTCAATTCGATCGCGCAGATCTTTCACCTTCGATTCCAGCGCATCCAATTCACGCCCGACCTGATGCCGGCGGACATTACGGGAACGGAGATCTTACAGGAATCTCCTGATGGAAGCCGCAGGCTGGAATTCGTTCAGGGACCGATCTTCGCCAACGTGATTCTGGCCGACGAGATTAACCGTACACCGCCCAAGACTCAGGCGGCCCTATTGGAGGCCATGCAGGAGCATCAAGTGACGGCGGCCGGTACACGGTATCCACTGGAAGAGCCGTTTTTTGTACTGGCGACTCAGAATCCCATCGAGATGGAAGGGACATACCCTCTGCCGGAAGCCCAACTGGATCGATTCATGTTCAACGTCGTCGTCGACTACCTGGGCGAGGACGACGAGGTCGCCGTCGTATCGCGAACCACGTCTCGGCCTGCTGAGTTGATCGAACCTCTCTTCACCGGCGACGACGTCAAGCAGTTTCATGAGGTGGTTCGGCGCGTCCCGATTGCTGAATCACTGGTACGATATGCGGTACGGTTGGCCGGTGCGAGTCGGCCCGGCCAACCCACTGCTCCCGATTTCATCCAGAAGTGGGTCAGCTGGGGCGCGGGAACTCGAGCAGCACAGTACCTCGTACTCGGCGCCAAAGCCAAGGCGCTCCTCGAAGGTCGAACGCATGTTGCCCTGGACGATATTCGCGCCCTGGTGCATTGCACGTTACGCCACCGTGTGCTGGTCGGTTATCGGGCGGAAGCCGAAGGAGTCACCGTGACCGACATCATTGACCGTTTACTGGAAACCGTCTCGTCACCGAGTTAACGATGGCCCTCAATCATTCGATCGACGGCGCAGAGCGCCGTTTCATCCCGAACAAAGCGAGTAGAGCGGCCGAAGACCAGGCATCCGCTCGGCTGATCGATCCCGGTACGTTAATGCGAATCCGGAGCTTGGAGGTTCGTGCCAAGGTAGTCGTCGAAGGATTCCTCGCCGGTCTTCACCGCAGTCCCTACCACGGGTTTTCTGCCGAGTTCAGTGAGTATCGGCAATATTCGCCTGGCGACGACTTGCGATACCTGGACTGGAAGCTCTTTGCACGCAGCGACCGGTATTATATCAAGAGGTTCGAGGACGAAACGAATCTTCGCGGCTACTTGCTGGTCGACCTGAGCCGTTCGATGGGGTACGGCTCGGGCAGCTACACAAAAGTCGAATACGCTCGAACGATGGCGGCCACGTTGGCCTACTTTTTGAGCCTCCAGCGTGATTCGGTCGGGCTCATGACGTTCGATGAACGAGTAGAAGACTATCTTCCGGCCCGGTATCGGCCAGGGCACCTGCACCGGCTGATGGTCTGTCTGCAGCGCGCCGTTTCAGGCAAGGGGACGGACCTGGCCACTCCCATCGACCAGTTGGCTCGAGTCGTAACCAAGCGAGGCTTGATCATCCTCATCTCCGACCTGATGACACCGCTCGACACGTTGGAGCGTGATCTGGCCATGCTTCGCTGCCGGGGTCACGAGGTGGTCTTACTGAGAGTGGTTGATCCGGTCGAGCGTTCGTTTCACTTTTCTCAACCCGCGATGTTCGTCGACATTGAGACGGGCCGACAGGTCTACATTGATCCGAATTCAGAACGGGAAGCGTACTTGCAGCGTTTTGGCCGGCACGCCTCCGCAATCTCGGAAGTTTGCGGAACGCTCGGAATTGACTTCTACCAGTTTCAGACCGACCAGCCGCTCGAACTGGCCCTTTTTGATTTCCTGAGAGCCCGCATGCGCCGTGGGAGAAAGATGATCCGGCGCGGCACGGGAGGGAAGGGGGCTCACCCATGAGTTTCCTGATGCCCCTTTACATTGCGGGCGCCGCGACCATCGCGTTTCCGATCATTTTCCACCTGATCCGGCGCACTCCGCGCGGCCAGATCCCATTCAGTACCTTGATGTTTTTGCGACCGTCGCCACCGCGATTGACGCGCCGCAGCCGACTGGACAACCTGTTCTTGTTATTGCTGCGAGCGTTCGTCTTGTTTCTTATCGCATTCGCCTTCGCCCGGCCATTTTTCCGCGGGTTTGCTGCGTTTGACACGGGCAACGTACCGGGACGGCGGATGGCCATTCTGATCGACACAAGTGCAAGTATGCGTCGCCCGGGTCTCTGGGCCGCGGCCCTGGAAGACATCGACCAGACACTTTCTCATTGCGATCCGAGTGATCAACTGGCCGTAATGACATTTGACCAGCGAGTGCGCTCGATCGTGACTTTCGACGAAACCAATAAGCTCACCAACGTCCAGCGCCGGCAGCTCGTACGTCAACGTGTGGACGACCTGGCGCCAACCTGGCATGCCACTGATCTCGATCGGGCTCTGGTGGCCGCCGCGGAGACTCTTGAATCGAGTTCTTCGACCATCGACAGCGAACGGCAAACGCGACTACAGGTGATTCTGATAACGGACATGCAACGTGGAGCCCGTCTGGACGGCCTGCAGTCCTACCAATGGCCCCGGCATGTGCGTGTCGACCTGCATCGCCTCGCGGCAGCGCGTCCGGGAAATGCAGGTCTGCAAGTGATCGACTCGAGTCGCGACAACCCGGATTCAACCGAAGACGAGGCCTTGATGGTCCGCATCGGCAACGCATCCGATACACTTAACGCAGACTTTGCCCTGGACTGGACAGAGGTGGGCGCGCTCGATGATGCGATCCCCCTGCCCGCGCCAATCGAAGGATTGGACGATCGGTCACCTGCGTCAGCCCAGGATACGAGGATCGATCGGTTGACGACGGGCCGATACCACGTTCCACCTGGTGAGTCACGTGTGGTACGCGCGCCCCCCCGCCCGGTTCGTCGTCGCATGGGCCGATTAGTTCTGAGCGGCGATCCGGCCGAATTCGATAATTGCTGGTACATCGCGGTACCTTCCGAGGAAACCACAACGGTCACGTACGTCGGCGACGATGACGCGGAAACACTCCGGACGCTTCGCTTCTATCTTGAACGCGTGTTTTCCGACGAGCCATTTCGCCGCATCCAGGTGGAAACACGTCGCATCGAAAACCTGCCGAATCTGGACAATCCCATCCTCCGCCCGCTTGTGGTGCTTGCGGAACCAACATCCGAGCGGCAATCAACGCTGCTTAACGAGTATGTCCGGCGAGGTGGTACACTCCTGATCGTGCTCTCTCGGCCCGCGAACCCCAACGATTCACCATCTGAGACTCGTGCGTCCTTGCGGAGGTTGCTTCGCGAACCGGAGTTACGACTCAGCGAAGGTGCCGTTGCAGGACAGTACGTGATGTTGCGGGATGTGAATTTCAGGCACCGGCTGTTCGAACCCTTCGCCGATCCCCAGTACAGCGACTTTACGAAGATCCACTTCTGGCACTACCGCAAGTTGATCTTGCCGCAGGACAGTTCGGCTAACCGGCTGGCATCCTTTGAAACGAACGATCCGTTTCTTGTTGAGCAACCGATGTCCCAGGGACGCATCTACGTGATGACAAGCGGCTGGCAGTCGGCGGACAGCGAGCTGGCTCTCTCATCGAAATTTCCGCCGCTCATGACGGCACTCGTTTCACGACACTCGGTTCGCTCGACAATGACCGATCGCCACTACGTGGGGGACCCGGTTCGGCTGCGCCCAGAACCGGGCCAAGTTGGCCGCGAGTTGATTCGACCGGACGGCAAGAGAATAGGGATCGAATCATCGATTGAGCAGTACAAGGCAACGGATACTCCGGGCCTCTACACGATCGTCAGCCCTGCGCGCACCTACCGTTTTGCAGTAAATATTGATCCCCGAGAAAGCCACACCGACGTGCGAGACGTCGACGAACTTGAGCAGCTGGGTGTCGTCATTGGAACCCAACCGACACGGTTCGAGTTGGCGGACGAGCGGCGTGCATTGCACGATGTTGAGCTGGAAAAACGCCAGCATCTCTGGCAGTGGCTACTGGTGGGGGCGATCGTCTTGCTTCTGGGCGAAACGCTCCTCGCCGGCCGCCTTGGCCGGCGTGCCATGACAACGACGGAGGTCGCGACGAATGGATAACAAACTCAGTTCGCAACTCGATGTGGTTGCCCGGAGGTTTCGCAGGCTGCGCATGTTCCGTTCCTTATCTGCCTGCTGGACGGCAATCGCATTCTTCGGGTTGTTGATCGTCTTATCGGGCTCTTACGGAGCGCATCCTCAGGCGACCGCCTGGTGCCTGTCGATCGCCACCCTGGTGCTGACGGTCGCCTGCGTCGGAATCTCATTGCGAACCGCCGGTGATCGACGCTGGATCGCTCGACGTATCGAACGGCAGTATCCCGACCTCGATTCGCGACTCGTGACCGCCGTCGAACAACGTCCGGACACCGTCGGCGGACGCTTTCGGTTCTTGCAACGTGCGGTGATTCAGAGTGCTTTGCAACATGCTCGCGCAAATCCGTGGGAGCAGACGGTCCCGTCGCAGCACCTGGTGTTCGGAGTCGGGGCACAGCTCGTCAGCCTTGCCGCATTGTTGGCCGTCGTTGTCCGATTGTTTGCACTTCCGGGTCTGCCGGCTGCGTCGGCAGAAATCCCGCCTGGTGTCTCGATCGTTGACCGGGAGTATTCCGTCTCCGTCTCGCCCGGAGATGCCGAAGTGGAGAAAGGGACAAGCGTCCTCGTCTCGGCTCAGTTTCAGGTCCCAGCGGTACCACCGGAAGTGGTACTGGTTCTACGTACAGAGTCCGGCATCGAACAGCGAGTGCCCTTGATTCGCAGTTTGGAAGACCCGATTTTCGGGGGCCGGGTCCCCGACGTCTACGAGAACGTCGATTATTTCGTTGAGTTTTCGGGGCAACACTCCCGCCAGTACCGGTTGACCGTTTTTGAATATCCCCGGCTCGAACAAGCCGACCTGAAACTTGATTTTCCCGAGTACACGTCAATGGCCCCGAAACGCATTGACGACGCGCGTCGCGCCACGGCAGTGGTGGGGACGAAGGTGACGCTCTTCTGCCGTCTGAACAAAATAGTCGCCGAGGCGACTCTTGTGGATGCGGCGACCGAAGAGCAGCTCTCGTTACAACAGGACGGCGATGACCCGACAACGTATCGCGCGTCGTTCAAGCTGGAAAGCTCGCGCCGGTTGACTCTTCGACTCGCAGATCTGTCGGGCCGAACCAATCAACAACCGCCGGAGTTCGTCTTCTCGGCACTGCCGAATCGACCTCCGCAACTCAAGATCACGTCCCCCCGCGACACGGAAGTATCGCCGATCGAGGAACAGGCGGTCAGCGCGTCTTTGTGGGACGATTATGGTGTGACCTCGTACGGACTGAGTTACAGCCTGGGCGGTCAACGTCCGGCCGATGTTCCGCTCGGTGGGTCGTTAGCCCGCAAGGAGCGTCGAGCCATCGATCATCTGATCGATTTCGAAGCACTTGGCGCCGAGCCGGATCAATTGTTGTCGTACTATTTTTGGGCGGAAGACATCGGCGCCGACGGCCGCAAACGCCGCACGGCGACGGACATGTACTTTTCAGAAGTTCGTCCCTTCGAGGAGGTTTTCCGACAGGGGGATCAACCGCAGGGCGAACAACAACAACAACA
>CAYNDU010000007.1:17064-28049 GCA_964395615.1 uncultured Pirellulaceae bacterium
AATGCTCAGCAAGTCGAACAACTCATCAAGCTGCAACGGCAGATAATCAGCGCGACGTGGAACCTGATTCGCCGTGAAGACGGCATCGCTCCGTCCGGTTCCTTCGTTCGTGATGTCCGGGCGGTACAAGAGGGGCAGGAGACGGCCAGGCAACAGGCGGAAAGCCTTGGCGAGAAGCTGCAGGACGCTCAATCACAACAACTTTTGGGTCGAGCGATCACGCATATGTCGAAGGCCACGGAACGGTTAGACGACTCCGCCAAAACGCGGACCCCTGAGAAACTGACGTCAGCGCTCTCCTCCGAACAATCAGCCTCACAGGCATTGCTCAAACTGCGTGCTCGCGAACACAAGGTCACGCGCTCGCGGCGGCAAACGCAGCCGGGGAGTCAAGCGTCACGAGAATCCCGTGGCAAACGAGCTCAACAACAGTTACAGCAACTCAAGTTGAAGGACGCCGAAGACAGGTATGAATCACAGCGACAAGCCGGGCAGCAGCCGGCCGCGAGTGAGCAGCGCGAAACACGCCAGGTCCTGAGCCGACTCCGCGAACTGGCCCAGCGCCAACAGGACCTGAACAAGCAGATTCAACAACTTCAATCAGAAATGAACGGCGCGGAAGACGACGAGCAGCGGGAAGAACTCGCAAGACGTCTCAAACGTCTGAGAGAGCAGCAACAGGAGATCCTGGAGGACGTCGATCAGCTGAAAGATCGCCTCGACCAGAAAGAGGAGCAACAGCAACCGGCTGAAGAAGCCGCTCGGCAACTCCAGGAAACTCGAGAGAACGTACGGCGAGCGTCGGATGCCCTGAAGCGAGGCCAGGTGTCGCGGGCCATTACCGAGGGTACGCGTGCCGGCAGGCAACTCGAACGGATGCGTGATGAGTTTCGCCGAGCAGCTTCCAACCAGTTTGGCGATGCCATCCGCGAGATGCAACAACAGGCGGAATCGCTCGACGATCGACAGCAGAAGATCGAAAAGGACTTTCAGGAGCTCGAATCGAAGCGGCAAAACTCCCTCCGCTCTACGGCTGATCGCGGCTCGATTGAGAAGAACCTGACTGAACAACAACAGGACCTCGACCACCTGCTGGAAACAATGCAACAAACGGTGGAATCCGCGGAAGAAACAGAGCCTCTGTTGGCAGAACAACTGTTTGACACGCTGCGTCAAGCAAATCGCTCACAGGTCCGCAACGCGCTCGACGTGTCGCGACGTGCCTTCCAACAGAGCATGGATCAGGAAGCAAGTCAGGAAGCCACACGCGCCCGAACAGGCATTCAGGAAATCCGCGAGGGCGTCGACCAAGCCGCGCAAAGCGTGTTGGGTGACGATAAGAAAGCGCTCCGGCTGGCACTGAGTGAAATCGACCAGGCTAGCGAACAACTGGCTCGCGAGCTCTCCGAACAGCAGGCCGCGTCCAACGACGGGAGCTCAACACCACGTGATCAGAACAAACAGGATAAGCAACGCGGAAGTCGATCGTCGGATGGCAAGCAACCTGCTTCGGGAGAAAAGCGCCCCCCCGGTAAAGGACCCGGTGCTCGTGATGCCCCGCGCGGAATACGACCGCTGACAGGCTCGGATTACCTGCAGTGGTCCGACCGTTTGCGCGACGTCGAAGAAATGGTGAACGATCCGAATCTGCGTTCCGAAGCCGCTCGCGTTCGGGGCCGCGCACGTGCCGTGCGCATTGAATTCAAGAGGCACGGCAAGGAACCGAACTGGGACCTGGTCCGATCAATGATCGCTCAACCGCTGAACGAACTGCGAGACCGGATTGCCCAGGAGTTGATGCGTCGCGAATCGAAAGAGGCGATCGTCCCGATTGACCGAGACCCGGTGCCTGAACCGTTCAGGAAACAAGTCGATCAGTATTATCAACGATTGGGAACGGGAAAGTGATGATGGGTCTGCTGATTTGGGGAGCTCCTCAATGGGCCGCTCCAACCGTGGCGATGGCAGTGATGGCTGCCGCTCTGGTGATCTGGTCCTATCGTCGGGCCCCAGCATCGCTCCCGCTCCGCTTCCTCGCAGGTCTGCTTAAGATGCTGGGGTTCGCCGGTTTAGCCTGGTGCCTCGTCGAGCCGCTTTATAGCGGAGTCCGCCCGCGACCGAAAGCGAATCTGTTCGTCGTTCTGGCGGATGATAGCCAAAGCATGAATGTCCGTGATCGGTCGAGCGAGGCGTCGCGCGGCCAGGAGATTCGAGAACAGTTGCGCGGACTCAAACCCTGGCACGTGCGGCTGGAACAGGACTTCGACGTGCGCCGCTATCAGTTCAGCGATCGGTTGGAAGCGATTGAAGGATTCGACGCACTTCAAGGGACTGGGAATGCCTCGCGGCTTGGACAGGCTCTGGCAACCATCGGTCAACGTTTTGACGACCGGCCACTCGCTGGTGTGCTGCTGTTTACTGACGGCAACGCGACCGACAGTCTGGCCTCAGTCGATTGGACGAAACTGGGCCCCGTCTTTCCCGTCATCTCAGCGGCCGGACCAGCGGCCAATGACATCTGCCTGCAGCGTGTGACGGCAAGCCAGACGAATTTCGAAGCGTCGCCCGTCACGGTGCGCGCCGAGGTGGTTAGTCACGGGTATCACGGAAAGCAACTGATTGCCCAACTCGTCGATCAATCGGGAAGCGTGGTCGAGACGATGGAAGCGTCCGGACTGGAGAACGGCAAACGGATGGAATTCCGATTCCAGGTACGCCCCGATTACCATGGTGTCGGCTTCTACCAGGTCCGAATAGCGGAAAAAGGCCTGGAGAATCAGTTGCAATCGAATGTGCCTTCCGAGGAGGCAACCTCGGTCAACAATGTGCGAACCGTCGCCGTAGATCGGGGCGGCGGGCCCTATCGCGTACTCTATGTAGCCGGCCGGCCGAATTGGGAATACAAGTTCTTGCGTCGAGCGCTCATGGAAGACACCGAGGTCGAGCTTGTCGCCCTCTTGCGCATGGCCAAGAAGCAGCCCAAGTTCCAGTTCCGAAAATGGGACCAGGATAACCGAAATCGGCTCTACAAGGGGTTTGACCGAGAGGACGAGGACCAGGCGGAACAATACCACGAACCGGTACTGCTTCGTATGGGTACTCTGGACGAGTTTGAGTTAAGGGACGGGTTCCCGTCGACCGCCGATCAGCTCTTTCGATACGATGGCCTGATCCTCGATGACCTGGACTCCAAGTTCTTCACTCCAGACCAAAGGGCCCTGATTCACCGCTTCGTCGATCACCGAGGCGGAGGGTTTCTCATGCTCGGAGGACAGGAGTCGTTTCAGAAAGGCAAGTACCAGGACACGGCCATCGGAGAATTGCTTCCTGTCTACTTACGTTCCGAAACGGCAGCCCAACCAACGCAGGGACATCGATTAGAACTGACCCGTGATGGCTGGCTGCAACCCTGGGCGCGACTCCGAATCACCCGGGAGTTGGAACAGACGCGGCTGGCCGGCATGCCCTCGTTTCGAACGATCAATCGTGCCAGTGCCATCAAGCCGGGTGCCACTCAACTGCTGGAAGCCGTTGACAGCTCAGGGCACCGAGTGCCTGCCCTGGTGACGCAACGATTTGGCAGGGGTCGATCGGCCGCACTCCTGATCGGCGATTACTGGCGATGGGATCTCGGACGACCGAAACCGGCATCGAGTGATCTGGGCCGCGCCTGGCGGCAAACCATCCGATGGCTGGTCGGCGAGGTTCCGAGACGAGTGGAACTGGAAGCCCGCCACGACTCGACACGGCAATCTCAAACGGTCGAACTGCGAGTGCGATTGGCGGACGAAGAATTCCGACCGCTGAATAATGCCAACCTGGAATTGACCGTAACGGATCCGGAAGGACAAGAGATCGTTCTCTCAACCTCCAACAGCGAACAAGAATCGGGACTCTACACGGCCCGGTATTGGCCGAGCCTCACCGGTGCCTACCGGGCCCGCGTCGTCGCTTATGCACCCGACGAAAGTGAACTTGGCACCTGCGAAGTCGGTTGGGTCAGCGAACCGGCGGCTGACGAGTTTCTTCGTCTGGATATCAATCGTCGACAATTGGAGACCATCGCTCGAGAAACGGGCGGTGAGGTCGTTCCGCTCGATCAACTCGGCCCATTTGTCTCAAGCTTGCCATCGCGGAAGACTCCGATCACCGAACGATGGGTCTTTCCGCTGTGGCACCAATGGTGGATCCTCTGCCTGGCGATTACGTGCCTGTGCGGCGAATGGGGACTTAGACGATGGAAGGGGCTCCCATGATCAACGCCTGCCGCCGTCTCATGCCAAGCCGAAACACCGAGTTGACCATCGCATTCGGAGCGATGCTGTCCGCGTGGTTCTGCAGCACCGCCCTTCGCGCTGAGAAGCCGGACGCCGAAGGGCCCTCACTGTTGCTGGTTGTCGGTGCACCGGGAACGGACGAATACGGTCAACACTTTCAAGCTTGGGCTCGGCGGTGGATTCAACTGTCCACACAACACTCTTTTCCCGTCGTTTCGATTGGAATCGCCGGGAACGATGTAGGCGGTCAATCCACCGAAAAGACCAGGTTGAAACAGGCGGTCAAACAACTGCATCAGCAAAGTACATCGCCGGCTTGGATCATACTGATCGGGCACGGCACGTTCGATCGAAACACGGCCAAGTTTAACCTGCGCGGTCCAGACGTCTCGGCTGCCGAGTTGGCCGAATGGTTGAGCGGCTGCAGGCGGCCAGTCGTCATCGTCAATTGCAGCGCGTCGAGCGGCCCGTTCATTAACCGGTTGTCTGGGGCCGAGCGCACCGTGATCACGGCGACCAATAGCGGATTCGAGTTGAATTACTCTCGGTTCGGCGACTACTTCTCACAAGCCATTGCCGATCCGTCATCTGATCTGAATAAAGACCGACAGGTATCGCTACTGGAAGCCGTTCTCGCCGCCTCGGCCGCAGTCAACGAATACTATGAGCAGGATGGCCGGCTCGTAACCGAGCATGCGTTAATCGACGACAATGGAGATGGACTGGGGACGCCCGCTTCCTGGTTCCGAGGTGTGCGAGCTATCAAAAAAGCAAAGGGTGATGCACCGGCTGACGGCGTGAATGCCCGACAATTGCATCTCGTGCTAAGTGCCGATGAAAGAGCTCTCCCCGTCGATCTGAAGACCCAACGCGATCAACTGGAACGCGATATCGAGAAGCTGCGAATGCTGAAAGACAGACTCAACGAAGACGACTACTACGATCGACTGGAATCTCTGGTCGTGCCACTGGCCAGAATCTACGCCGAAAGAGATACCGGTTCCAAGGCAAAAACCAAGAACGAACCGAAGAAGCCGGGCAAATAGCTGACCAGCCGGATCGGCAACCGGTCCCGTTCACGGGTAATGATGAGGATCAAGATTAGGAACCAGGTCGCCGTTTACGCCCTTGGCCGTGAACGGTTGCCAAACGGCAAACACCGAGTCGAGTCGTTCAACTCGCACCCCTTAACAACGACAGGTGAACCACGCTCGCACTGTCGCGTCACGTTCGACGAAGCCAGGCGCTTGGCCAATACGTGATGTTTTCCGTCAACTGGCTCTCGCGAAACGGCCACGCCGGTTGCTCCAATCGGAATTCAGGATGAGCGGCCGCAAAGTGCTCAGCCGCTTTCGCCGGATTGTCGCTATCCCACCCAGCCTGCCCGCGCGGTACGTCGACCAGGTCCCGCATCACCCCATCGGTTGCAACGATGTACGAGCCCGAAGTGACCAGGCGATGATACGCTTCCAATTCATCGGCCACGTGTTGATACGTGTGACAGGAGTCCAAAATCACCATGACCGAGTCACCCTGATGAACGTTCGACGCGGCCTGCGCAACCGTTTCTTCCGACACCGAGTTACCTTCGACCAATTGGATGCGATGGGCGAGTGGGTGCGATTCGATCGCCCGTCGATTGTCGGCGCGAATCTCGATATCTACGCCAACCACTCGCCCCTTCCCCATCGCCTGGAAGAGTGAAGCGTAATAGATTAACGAGCCGCCGTGTGCGACCCCCGTTTCAATGATCACATCCGGCTGAACAGACCAGATGACTTCCTGCATACGGACCATGTCCTCGGGCAACTGGATGACGGGCCGTCCCATCCAGGCGAAATTGTAGGAGTATTTCTCGTTCCAGCTGACTTTCATCCAGAGATGGCTGATCGCTTCGAAAGCAGCTTTACTGTAGAGCGGAAGCTCGGTTTTCGTACCGTCCCGCTCGATCACCACCTGCTGCCCGTCCGTGTCGATCGTCATGCGCATGAAAAATCACATTCCTTGCATCAGGTCCAGAGTTCGGATATCCGAAGATAGGTTTTCTACTAGTTGAGTGATTTCGTCAAGATAGTTGGGATTGGTGACTCCTACAATTCCGACCTGCCGTGGAATCAATCGATCGGGGGCGACGATCGGATGCCCGGTTCCGGGAAGAAAATGACCCTGTTTGCCCGGGTTCACATCGACCAGGCAATTGAGTCGCCGACCCTCGGGATCGATCAGATTCGCCAGAGTGACTCCCTTGGCACCGGCGCCCCAGAGGGCGACCGTAGACTGTCGGTTCCATTCCGCCAGTCGCTGGCCCCAATCGTGCAAGGCAGCCGTCTCGAATTCCCTAAACCGCTCGGCGAGCGAAACGATCGGGCTCTCCTGGTGTGTTGGCGTCGTCTCGGTCTCACCGCAGCGAGCTTCGATCCAGAGATATTGTCCGCCGAACACATGGTCGATATTCAGTACCTGGAATCCGGACGCTTGGAACGCCAGGCCCAGACTCTGGGCAGTAAACAGTGAGCAGTGTTCGTAGAACAGGTCCCACACGACCCGGCGACTCAAGATCCATTCGATACAGGGTGTCTCGAAAAAGACGGACGCTGTGGGAGATCCGCGCAGAGCGTGCCGCACAGACCGCAGCAGATCCAGTGGACGGGGCACATGCTCAATCACGTGTCGGCAAACAACCACATCAGCCGGTGTTCCGGCTGCATCGGCATCATAGAACCTGTGACGAAACTGCAATCGGCCGTCAAACAGTTCGAGGGGGCCGACGTACGTCGGGTCAAACCCGACACCGGTCGCCGCCGGGCCGGCTCTGCTCACCAGTTTCTTCAGAAACGCTCCTTTCCCACAACCGACCTCGACAAATCTCGTGCCGTCATTGTCCGTTGTCGCAAGCACGCGATCCACCAGGCCGTCGACGTACTCTTCAAACGCCGGCGAGTGGAGTTGCGTATTGTCGTAGTTGGCACCGTAATCCAACAGATCGGCATCGAATGCGTCGTTAAACACGAATCCACATTGTCGGCAACAGGTCATCCGCAGATGGCCCCGAGCGATACCTCGTGCCGAATCAGCGTCCGGCAACAAGTAGTTCTGATGAACGGGAACATGCTTCCGATTGCAGAACACGCGTCCCCCGTCGGCCTGGCACACCGGACATCTTATTGTGGCCGTCGTCAATTGATCGCCTCCGCTTGCCACCAGGAAATCACATCTTCACGCGCCGCATTCAAATCGAACGGCGGTCGAAATCCCAATTCCTTGCACAACCGAGTCACGTCAGCCTGCACTCTCGGCGCTTCCCCGGTCGCTGCCCGAGTAAACCGAAGCAGGTCGGGCCGGCCCCATTTTCGAGCGATGGGTTCGACGAAGTCGCGCACCGTCATGGCCGTGCCACTGCCGACATTGATCGACCCGGTCACGTCCGCATCCATCAGGCATGCCAGAGCGGCCGCCACATTCTTGACGTAAACGAAATCCCTTACGTGCCCGCCCGCCGAACAGGTGGCTACCTGTCCGAGCCGCAGATTCCGCATCACGCTCGAGACGAGTTTCTCCGCAGGTTCGCCTGGCCCGAACACAAAAAAGAGCCGAGCCCAAGCGAACGCCAATCCGACGTCCTCTGCCGCCTTTAGCGCATGTTCAAAGAACCGGATCTTCGATTCCGCATAGGGTGATCTTCCGCTCAATGGGGTCTTGTCCTCAACGCAAATCCCGCTGCCCCAATCGTATTCGGCGCAGGTCCCGACGCCCACCATCCGCTTTCCGCCACAGGCAATAAATGCGTCCAATAGTCGGCAGCTCGCCTCGAACCAGCGATGATTCAGTGGAGACGTCCAATACTCGCCAGGTGTCGCTATCCAAGCCAGGTGCAAGAGATGCGTCGGGTTCACTCGCTGACAAAGCGCTTCAACATCGTCGTTCAACAGGTCACACGCGTGCCATTCCACAACGTCGCGTTTCGGTTTCCTCCGCGACACGGCATGAAGCGCAGAGAACCGGCGGCGCAGCGCCTCGACGCACCACCGTCCGATGAATCCACTGGCTCCTGTGATCAGAAGGCGACGCATTCACCCGTCTCCCGAGTCCATTCCCTCCGCCCCGTCAAGGCCGCGCATCATTGTAGAAGGAGGCCCCTACGATGCATAGGGTCGGTTCGCCCGGACCGGATCGGCGCCTCTCTTGGCGATCGGCCTTTATAACACCCTCGGTGACGTTCGCGGAAGATCTTCCGATGTTCACTGACCTGAAACGCCCATCACGCGATGGTCTTGTAGAGGAACAGAAATTGGACGCCGGTCAGGATCCAGGTTAAGATGCGCGTCCTGATCGGTTCAAAACTCGTTCACCGGAGTCGGAGAATGCCCCAAAGAACGGTGGCGGCAGCACTGTTTGTGTTGACTCTTTTTGTGTCTGCTCTTTTTTGGGCGCCGCTGGAAAGTCGAGCTGCACAACGCGCGCCCGCCGGTCCGCCGAACCTGCTCTTCGTGCTCAGTGACCAACAATCATGGGACATGTTGAGGTGTAACGGAAACCCGGATGTTGTAACACCCAATTTTGATCGATTGGCTGCCCAGGGTGTTCGCTTCACACATTGCATTTCGAATTCGCCCGTCTGCACACCGTACCGGGGCATCCTGCTGACCGGCCAGCACCCGCTCTATTGCGGTGCGATGCAGAATGATCTTCAGGTGCTGCCGGGCAAGGGAAATTACTTCGGCGAGGTGCTCCGCGACGCCGGATACCGGACGGGCTATTTTGGCAAATGGCACCTTTACGGCGGTGATCGGGTCCGCCCCATTCCTGCCGGCCCGTTCCGACTGGGATTCGACAACGAGTTCCTCACCAACAACTGCACGCTGCTGTACGATGCGAAACGGGCTTTCTATTGGGACTCCCAGGGCCGAAAGCAACTCTATGGGCAGTGGGAACCGTACGGCCAGACAGCCCAGGCAATGGCGTTCATCGAACGATATTCCGACCGTCCGTTCGCGCTGTTCCTGTCCTGGCATCCGCCCCATAACTGGGGCCGAGAGCACGAGGGCTACCTGGCGCCCGAAGACTGCCTTGAGCTCTATGATCCAGCAAAACTACACCTCAGGCCCAACGTCGAGGATACGGAGTCGGTCCGACGGAAGTATCAAGGGCACATGGCCATGATTACCAGCCTGGACCGGTCATTCGGCCGTTTGCTGGACCAACTCGATTCGCTGAACCTGACCGATAACACGCTGGTCGTCTTCACATCGGACCATGGCGACATGCTGATGTCGTACGGTTGGCCAAATAACAAGGGAAGAGCCGAGGACGGTTCGTGCCGAGTTCCTCTATTGATGCGGTTTCCCGGTCGATTGCCGAAACGGAGGAGCGACCTTTTGATCGGAACATTCGATCTCATGCCAACCGTCCTGTCGCTGCTCGATCTTCCAGTACCCGACAGTTGCCAGGGCCGGGACCTCGCCCGACCTGTTCGTGAGGGCAAGGATGATGCCGTGGAGTTTCAGCCTCTCTTTTTCTTGCCGGCCGATTGGCGAGGAATCTACACGCGGCAATATACGCTGAGTTTCAGCGTGAATCCTGATTCCGCTCACCACCGCGCTCTGTCAGACAATTTATTGTATGACCACGTGGCGGATCCGGACCAGTTGCACAACTTGTTCGATTCCGCTCAGCACCGCGAGATTCGAACGAGGCTCTACCGGCAAACGCACCAATGGATGACTCGATTCGGGGACACGGGGTTCCGATTCAACGACTTGTTGAGAACGGTCGTGCGCGAGGACGATTGGCCTTCGGTCAGCATGCCTCCCCAATTTCGATTGAAGGGATGGGATGGCAGACTCAAGGGACGCCCGGTCGACTTCCTTCCGTTGGAAAACCGCGATCTGCAAGCTGCCCGGTTATTGAAAGGACTGGTGATTCGCCCCATTCAGTTCGTCACGGTGAAAGCCGAACGGATGAAACTGGCGGCCGGTCCGCCGCGCGGCTGGGGCGAGGGTACGAAGCTCCAGGGGCTCCGTCCGCACGGGCCCGGCAAGGGAGTTCCGGCTCCCGGCGCGATCGACGTGGACAGTATTGTCGTTCGGATCAACGGCCGAGTACTGAAGAAAGGAGTCGATTATCTGGCCGATCCGACCTACGGGACGTTGGGACTTGCGCCCGGTTCCAGCGTAACCGCGGAAGACGAGGTGCTGGTCGACTACCGGTTTTCCCTGCGTCGGGTTGATTCTATTTGTTTGACCGGCGATCGACAGAACGTCGTGCGCGAAGGAACTCCCCAGCTTACCACGCCTCGACCGCCCAGAATCGCCGCCGGCGAGTCCCGTTTGGCCAACGTGCTGGTAGACTACTTCAGCGATGGGAAAACGGTGGACGTTTTTCCGATCGAGATGAACGCGCCGAAGGCAAAGACGTTTTCGACGCCCGGCCGCATTCCCCGGACGATGGAGAAGCTGCGACGGGGCCAACCCGTTCGCATTGTGACCTGGGGCGATAGCGTGACGGCCGGTGGAGACGCGAGCAGCCCGGAACGACGTTATCCCGACCTCATGATCGGCCGGCTGAAGACCCGATTCCCCTCGTCACCGATCACCTTGACAAACGTCGCGGTTGGCGGTTCGAATTCGCGGCAGTGGCTCTATCCCGACCGTTTTCACGGGCGTGCCCCCAAAGCGACTCGATGGCAACGAATTGTAGAAGCGAAGCCTG
>CAYNDU010000008.1:0-27905 GCA_964395615.1 uncultured Pirellulaceae bacterium
CTCCGTGCCTCTGTGACTCCGTGAGAGGCCATTCTTCTGATCGAACTCGTTACCCTACCGACTGTTGAAATCTCCAGTGAACACCTTGCTCAGCCCAACCGCTACGGAAGCTCGTTCCTGCACCCCGATGGTGCGGGTGTCTGTTGGTGACATTGACACGTATTGACGACTGACTTACAACGCGTGTCCGAGGAAGACGGATTCCTTCCCGAAAGGCGCCACGCCTGAGAGTCCGGTTTCCGCCGTCGTTCGATCATGACGACAACGCGGCACCCCGATTCCCCTAACCGGTAATTCAATCCCTCCATGAAACGATATCAATTGGGCCCAATGGGTGAAGAGCCGGCCGCACCCGTGGACGCACCCCTCGATCTTGGCCGACTCGAGCAGGATCGGCACGATGGTTGCCACTTTTCCCTGTTTGTACCGCTACACTACGAAAGAAACTACGATTATCCGCTGATCATCTGGTTGCATGGGCCGGGTGACGACGAGCGGCAATTGCAACGGATCATGCCGTTGATCAGCATGCGCAACTATGCCGCCATCGCGCCTCGTGGACGGCCTGCACGCGAGTGCCCAGGCGACGGTTTCATCTGGACGCAGCAGGAGTCGGATATCCTGGGCGCTGAACAGAGCGTTTTTGACTGCCTGAAGATTGCCGAACGACGTTTTAACATCGCTTCCCATCGTATCTTCCTGGCCGGCTACCAGTGTGGCGGAACCATGGCCATGCGGATCGGGCTCAAGTACCCCCGACGATTCGCAGGCGTACTGTCGCTCGGCGGACCCTTTCCCATAGGGGATTCGCCTCTGCTCCTGCTCGACCAGGTTCGCCACTTGCCCTTATTTATCGCTCAGGGGCGCGAAAGCCGGTCATACCCGGTCGAAAAATCGTGCCGGGAATTGCGATTGTTCCATGCGGCCGGCATGCATGTCACCTTGAGGCAGTACCCGTGCGGCGACGAATTGAATACTCTGATGTTGCACGATATGAACGTCTGGTTGATGGAACAGGTTACCGGCACCACCTCATCGTCCGCCGAGGATCTGTCACCGCTGCACGGGGAAGACAATTAGTCTCGCCCGGTCTTGCCAACGCCGAGGTCACTCGCAACGCCCTGGTGCGGCCGCTTGCCGTCCGCGAGCGCGCTTTGCAGGTACACCGCTGGCTCAATGACGGTTCGCGCGCACGTGAAAACCGCATGGGCCGGACCGGAGCACCCGTTTCGAATCGACTGGGGAAACGAGCGCGCACACCGCAAAGACCCTATCCACCGCAATCCTCCCATACTACCTTGAACGCGCATTGACAGCCATTCGACCTTTCGAGTACAAACCCCGGCACAAGTCTCGGAGGACTTGAGTTTTTTTTGACAGGGAAGTCAACAAGATGGCCGAAGCGCAAGCGCCCGCGGAATCTCCTGACGGCACGCCGGTTCGGCGGTCACTGATCAGTCGCGTGCTCGGCATGCCGGTGTCGCTGATTCAGTGGAGTCGTCGCCGACCACTCTGGGCATCCGTATTGGGCCTAGGGCTGGCGATTATCGGGGTTTCTTTGCTTTCGACGGCCCTTCTCTACGTTCAACGGCACACCGTGGCCGACGAGCGGCCGTCCATCGCCCAGGCGCTGACGGCGCTCGACGCGGGCGATTTTGATCAGGCGAAGGCAATTGCGAGCGAGGTGGAAGGGAGGACAAGCCTGGCCTATCGGGACCAGGGTCCGCTCATGTTTGTTCAGGGGGTGGCACTGGCGCACGAGGCCGAGCAGCAATGGAATGAGGGTGAGCGGCGCAAGCTGTTCTTGATCGCGGCACGCTTCTTTGAGGAGGCGCGGGACCGGCGGTTTCCCAAGGGTCGCGACGAGCAGGGCCTCTATTTACTTGCGCGGTGCCTGTTCGAGAGCGGCAATTACGCGGAGAGTCTTCCGGCACTGCATTCGGCCTTGATGGCCGCCCCCCGGCACCGATTTGAGATATGTGGATTCCTGGCGTCGGCTTACTTGAACGACGCAGTCCCGCAATATCATCAGGCATTGGCCTTTAATCGCCGCCGGCTGGAGGACCCATCTCTCACCGTTGAGCAGCGCAATTTGGGTCTCCTTCAACAAGCGCGCATCCACTTGGCGCTCGATGACACCTCGAAGTGTCGAGCTACATTACGGATGATCGGGGACGAGGCCCCGGTGCAGGACCACATTGAACTGCTTCTTGCCCGCTGTCTGGCGAGCGACGCCGACCGGGAGTCTGCTCGGGAGGATCCGGCCGTGGCCCGAGACTCGGTTGTCGCCATCTACCGTCGAGCGATCACGGGATTCCAGAAGGCCGAGAGTCTGGACGAGGTCGGCGACACATCTCGCCGAGCCCATTACCTGACCGGGGTCGTGTTAGACAAAGTTGGCGATTTGGGCGAGGCGGAAAAAGCGTTTGCACGGGTAAAGCGAACGCACTATCACACTGACGAGGCATTAGCCGCCAACCTCAAGGAGGCGGAGATCCAGTTGGAAACGGATCGATACGACGTTGCGCTGACAACGTTGTTGGAGCTCCTTGAGGTGGCAGATGCGCCTAGAAATTACCACAATCGGTGGCTTCCACTGGCCGAGCTCCGCGTGCGGCTGTTGGCGGCCTTCCGCAGTTTCGTCAACGCCAACCAATTCGACCTGGCCGTCAAATTAGCTGCATCGCTTGAGCCGATCGTCGCCGACGATCAGGCCGAGTTGGCACTGGCCGAAGCGCATGAACGGTGGGCCGACCAACGCATGCAGGAAGCCGTCAAGCTGCCTTATTCTCAGGCGCAGATCGCCAGGGCCGATGCTCGCGACCACTATCGTTCGGCTGGGACGGCCTACCAGCGTCTGGCGGAGCTTCGTTTCGCGACGCGGCAATACGGTGAGGATCTATGGAAGAGTGCGAACAGTTACTTGAAGGGGCACAACTACGAGATGGCGGCCCGCCGGCTGCAGGTCTATTTGGATCACGCCACCACCAACGGGCGTCCACGCGGCCTGGTGGCGTTTGCCGAGGCTCATCTGGCATTGAATCATCCCAAACTGGCGTTGCCGATGGCAAAGGAGTGCATCGACTACTTTCCGAAAGACCCCGACACCTATCGCGCCCGACTGTTGATCAGCCGAATACACCAAGAAGAAGGAAACTTCGATCAGGCCAAGGAGTTGCTGCTCGACAATTTGTACAACGAGTCGTTACGGCCCCAGAGTCAACCGTGGCGTGAGTCCAAATTTCGGCTCGGCAAGTTGCTGTTTATTCAGGGCAACCTTGCCGAGGCAAAGAGTCGGATCAACGGCGTGGATGCATTGGATCCGGACGTGCGGCGCACCGCACTTCGAGATCTTGAGCAGGCCGCACGTTCCTATGAGGAGTCCATCCAACACTTGGAAGAAGCGGTTGCTCGGTGGCCAACTGACGGACGGTCGGTCAACGCCCGGTATCTCGTTGCCGAGGCCTTTCGCAAGTCGGCCAGATTGCCGCGCATGATGCTGCCGATTGAGCCGACGGAAACGCGCAAAAACGCGTTGCGAGAGCAGGAACGGCGCCTGCTCGAATCGGCCGCCACCACCCACCACGAGTTGCAACTACATTTGAGTGAGCTGCAGGAGAAAACAGAGTTAACGCCGCAGGAACTTCGCACATTGCGCAACACGTACTTTGGTTATGCCGACGCGCTATTCAACCTGGAAAGGTACCCCGAGGCGATTAAGGCCTATTCGGCGGCGACCAACCGTTACCAGCACGAACCGGAGTGTCTTGAAGCCTTCCTGCAGATTGCCAACTGTTATCGGCAATTGCACGCAACGACCGAAGCTCGCGGCACACTTTTGCAGGCCAAGGCCGTCCTGCAACGCATCAGGCCTGACGCGAACTTCACGGCGACTACGCGTTTTAACCGCGACGACTGGGGAAAGCTGATTGACTGGCTGGCACAACTATGACTAGGGGCCTGCCCGCCAACCGACACATGCATGTCGCGAACGGACAAGGCCGCCTCAATGGGAAGGGTTAGCGGTGAACAACGACTATTCCGTCACCGAGACACTGACACAGTTGGTCAGTCAGAAGCATGACATCCTGAAACGGCTGGGCGATCTTGCGCGAAGGCAACAGGAATCGATCCGGGAAGGGGGGACTCAACGATTGATGCGAGTCTTGTCGGCAAAACAGACGCTGATGACGGAACTCCAAAAGGTTCAACGTGCGCTGACTCCCTTTCATCAGGACAATCCGGATGAACGCAAGTGGCGGTCGAGCGAGGCGCGCCGTCAGTGTCGCGACATGGTGGAGCAGTGCGAAACCCTGCTGGCCCAACTGATGAATTTGGAGAGGCAATGTGAAGCGGAGCTCAGGGAGCGCCGCGACGCGACCGAGGCACAACTTCACGAATCGCATGATTCGGCGACGGCGACGCGTGCCTACCTGAGGATGCCGACACCTGCACGATCAGCACTCGATCTCAGCTCGGACTCTTGAAAAGGTGACAACTGGCATGAACTCGACGGCGACGATGTCCGAAAACGTGTCCCTGCCGATTCCCCGGCCGGTCCTTGATTCGGCTGGCGAACCGGAATTGCAGGCGATCTTGATTGCCTGGAACGAAGCGACCGATCGACTGCAGGCGACTCACGAGACCCTGCGCACCGAGGTTCGTCGATTGAGCGACGAATTGGAACACAAGAATCGGGAGTTAGCTCGCAAGAATCGCCTGGCTGATCTCGGGCAGATGGCAACGCACGTTGCCCATGAAGTACGCAATAGTCTGGTTCCGTTAACCCTGTATTTGAGCCTGCTGCGACGCCAAACGGACGGTGATCTGCAAACTGCGGATACACTCGACAAATTCGCCGCCGGCTTTACCGCCCTGGAGGCTATCGTGAACGACCTACTACAATTCACGTCCCACCGTGAACCGACATGTCGAAGTTTCTTCCTGCGTCCACTGGTCGTCGATGTGCTCGACTCGCTTTCACCGCAACTGGCGGCACAGAGTATTCGTCTCGACCTCGACATTCCGGCCGACCTCACGTTGGTCGCGGACCAGGATATGATTCGACGAGCCATCCTGAACCTTGTGCTTAACGCGCTCGATGCTATGCCGACCGGGGGCGAATTAACTGCCGTAGCCGTCCGTACAGCAGCGGGCCTGGAACTCGAAATTGCCGACGACGGACCGGGTGTCCCTCAGGCACAACAGACACGGTTGTTTGAACCGTTTTTTACGACCAAGCAGGGAGGGACCGGGTTGGGACTTGCGATCGTCGAGCGGATCGCGGCTTCCCATGGTGGCGGCGTGTCGGTCTGCAACTGTCCGCAGGGCGGAGCCGCGTTTACGATTCGCATCCCCGACCGCAAACTGGAGGCAGCGGCATGATTCGTCTGGACCGCGCGAATGTGAACACCGGCCGTGTATTGGTTGTCGACGACCATCAATCGGCTCGCGAGTCCATGGCCGATGTCTTGCGGCATGTGGGTCACCAGGTCTGCTGCTGCGGAAGCGCCGTTGAGGCGTTACGGCATGTCGCCGGCGAATCGTATGACGTGATCGTCACCGACCTGAAAATGCCCGGTATGAGCGGCTTGGAACTGATCCGGGAACTCGTCGCTCGACAGGTCGATGCTCAAACCGTCATGGTGACGGCGCACGGCACGATTACTGCAGCCGTCGAAGCGATGCGGTTCGGAGCGTTTGACTTTATCGAGAAACCATTTGGCATCGATCAGCTGGAACAACTGGTCGACCGCGCCATCCGGCATGGTGAAGAGACTCGGCACCATTCGGCCGTCCCTGCCGCCCAACCGGCCGGGAGTGCGGTCGCACCCGCCATGATCGGCCGGAGCCCGGTGATGGAGACACTTCGAAAACGAATCGCCCAGATTGGACCGACCCGCGAGACAGTTTTGATCACTGGCGAGAGCGGAACGGGAAAGGAACTGGTGGCCAATAGCCTGCACGCCGCCAGCCCGCGAGCCAATCAGCCCGTGATCTGCTTCAATTGCCCGGCACTCTCTCCTCAACTGATGGAGAGTGAGTTGTTCGGGCACGACAAAGGTGCGTTTACCGGGGCCGATACGCAGCGTGTCGGACGATTCGAACTGGCCGACCGCGGCACGATCCTAATGGACGAGATCACGGAGATTCCGCCATCGTTGCAAGCCAAATTGCTGCGTGTCCTTCAAGAACGCACCTTTGAACGCGTGGGATCCTGTCAGCCGCGAGCCACCGACGTGCGCGTCCTCGCAGCGACCAATCGCAACCTGCTCGAAGAAGTCCAAGCCGGCCGATTCAGACAGGACCTCTACTTTCGACTCGCCGTCGTGCCTCTCGAAGTACCTCCTCTGCGCGAACGCCGCGAGGATATTCCCGAGCTCATCAACCACTTTCTCGCCAAGGCGGCGGCACGACTTGAATCGACACCCTGTGACATGAGCGCGAATGCCACCGATTTGTTGCTCCACCACTCGTGGCCCGGCAACGTCCGAGAATTGGAAAATATCGTCACGAGAGCGTGTGTTCTGACCGGCTCCAAGCCGGTCACGGCCGACCAGATTCAACCCTGGCTGCTCGGCGGTGTCGACGCCTCGTCCGGGAAACCGGTTTCCGCCAGGTCTCCGATGACCGGCATCGAAGTGGGCGTCAGTTTACAGGATATGGAGCGACGGCTGATCGAAGCGACGCTCGACCATTTCCATGGCCACCGTGCACACACGGCCAAGGCACTTGGAATCGGCATCCGCACATTAGCCAACAAGCTGCGATCCTACGGTTATGCTCCACGGGAAAAGAGTTTCTTAAAGGCCGCTTGAAACCATGCAAGGATTCTACATGGATCGACGAGTCAACGCGTTCAACGACCGACCAGCCGTAGATGCCCGAAAGGAGCCGTTCGGACAACTGCTTCGTAGAATCCCAATCGGCAATTCCTGCCGACCCGTGCCGGCAAAAACTGCCGGTCATGCGCCGGTTGCCCACGTCGTCAACCGGGGCGCGTCGGTTCTCGATTCGGCTCGCCACCTTACCAGGTCGTCCCATTCGCCCCCTTTGTCCGTTCGGGCTGCCTCTGGCACGCGAGTTGCATCGACGTCGTCCCCAAACGCGTTCAGACCTGCGGCCGCTCGCCGACGTTTGTATGACTGAATCACAATGATCTCCTCCATTTTTGACCAGACGAATATCCCCGTACTCCAGGAAGTGCTGAGCTTCTCGGAGGCTCGACACAAAGTGCTGGCAGGGAATATCGCCAACGCAGACACTCCCGGATACCAAGTCCGTGAGCTGTCCCCCGAGACATTCCAAGAACGACTACGAGAAGCAATACAGACTCGAGCTCGATCGCGCGAGTCGCTGGCGTCCGGACTGTCCAACAGCCAGCCGGGCGACGAAATGCGACGAGTTCGAGAATCGACGAAGTCGATCTTGTTTCTGGATGACAGTGACGTCGGTATTGAACAACAAGTGACCGAGGTGGCTAAAAACCAGTTCATGCACAACATGACTGTGGCCATCATGCGCAGCCAGTTTCGGTTGCTTGAAACAGCGATCAGCGAACGGATCTAATTTCTTCATAAGCCGCGGATGGCCGCGTTACAGCGATAGAGAGGATGATCGTCATGCTCAAGGCCCTGGACATCAGCACGAGCGGGCTCGTCGCTCAGAGAACTCGGCTCAATGCCATCTCCGGAAACCTGGCCAACATGTCTTCGGTGCGCAACGAACGGGGGGAACTCAAACCCTACCAGGAACGGTTCGTGGTGTTCCAACCGGACGAAAAGACAGGCACGAAAGACGGCGCGGTCGGCGTCAAAGTCAGCTCGGTGCAGAGCGAGACGGTGGAGCCCAAGTACCGGTTCCAACCGGGACATCCATTGGCCATAAAGCAGGGCAAGTGGAAAGGATGGGTCGCTTATCCAAACATCGACATGACGGGTCAATTTGTCGATGCGCTTGTCGCCTCGCGAGCCTACGAAGCCAATCTTGGAGTCATGGAAGTTACCAAGAACCTGAGCCAGCAATCACTGAGTATCATCGCCTAGCCGCCGGTTGCCGCAGGGTGACACATATAACCCGAACCAGGCGTAGCGATTTTCGCACACGACAAGGAACTCGTCGATGAACGCTCTTCATGGAATCGGCATACCTCCGATGGTGCCCCCGCCGGCGGCTCCACCAACGGTGACCGCCAAGGGCGCGGCTCCTTCCTTCAAGGACATTATGCTCGAAGGCATCCAGCAGGTGAATTCGATGCAGCACAACGCCGATCTTGCCGTTGAACAACTCGTGACGGGAGAAGATGTCGACCCTGCCGAAGTCATGACCTCGATACAAAAAGCCGATTTGTCGTTCCGCATGATGATGCAGATCAGAAACAAGTTATTACAGGCGTATCAGGAACTGAAAGAAATCAGAATCTAGATCCCGGCAGGCCCCGCAGGACATAGGACGCCCGATCAAGCGACGGGCGGAACTGGGCGGGCAATCGTGGAGGCCGCCCGTTACGTCGCGGGAGGCATGGGAAAGAAACGACTCGTTGATCCGATCATAACCCGGGAGTGCACCGGATGGATTTCCTGAATAAAGCGATGGCGCAGGCAAACGACCTGTTCCGCAGCATGACGGCCGGCACACGTATTACGGCGGGCATGTTGTTGATGGTCATCGTGATTAGCCTCGTTTATCTGTTCTCTTTTCAGATGCACACCGGGAACATCCTGCTTTTTGGTGCGAGGGATTTCTCTCAGTCCGAACTGGCCGCGATGCAGACCGCGTTTGCCGCCGCCAATCTGAATGACTTCGAAGTAGTCGGGCACCGAGTGCGTGTTCCCCAAAGCAAAATGACGGATTACCTACAGGCACTATCGGACAAGAACTTCTCGCCAGTCGACTTCGAATCGGCCATCGATGACGTCCTGTCGAGCGACAACGGGTGGTTCGTCTCAAAGCAATTGCGGGAAATGAAGATGAAGCACGCCCAGGAGAAGAAACTGGGACTCGTCATCTCCAAGATTACCGGTGTCGATTCGGCGACCGTACAGTACCGGGAAAACCGGCTCGGTGGCTACCCGCCGCGCGTGGAACACAAGGTCACCGTCGCCGTTGCTCCGGTCAGCAGCCGGTCGCTGGATGAGCGCACGGTACGAGCCATCCAGTCGACGGCCGCCGGTTGGTACAGCATTCCCCCGGACGATGTCACTGTGACGGACCTCGTGGTTGGAAAAGCCTATGTCGGGAAAGGGGGAAGCGGTGAGTTCGGATCGGCGGAGACGGTCTACGCGGATACCAAGAGAAGACTCGAAGAGGATTGGCGAGAGAAGATCTATAACTGTTTATCCATGTACCCGGACGTCGTCGTGGGCGTGAATGTTGAGCTGGATCCGGATCTGATGAACGAATCGAAAAAGGTGGTCGTTGACACCCAGCCAACTTCGATCGAATCCAGTACGTATACCAAGACGGAGGAAAACACACCGACCAACGGCGGGCGGCCCGGGGCCGATCCGAACGGAGTCGCCGGGAATACGCCTCGGCAAGTCGTCAGTTCCAACGACACGGCGAGCACCTCGGAGGAGAGCCGCGAGAATCAACGGAATCTGGCCGGCCACGAGGAGATCATCCAAAAAAAGGCGCCGCTCGCACCGACACTGGTTACGGCCTCCATATCACTTCCCAAAAGCTACTATCGCAAATTGTGGGCACAGGAGAACCGGCCCATTGCCGGCTCGAAACCGAAAGAGCCGACAGCAAACGATTTGGCGGGGATCGAGAAGAGCGTGGCAGCTACGATCGAGGAAATCGTCGTGCACGTCCTGCCGCCAATGCCAGCCGGTGAAAACCCATTTCCACAAGTCAAGGTCGCCAGCTACACCGACCTTCCGACGAGTGCTCCCGAAGAACCCTCTTTCGCCGATACCGGCATGGCCTGGTTCGCCGACAACTGGCAAACGCTCGGCATGTTCGGCGTCGGCCTGATGAGCCTGTTGATGTTTCGAAGCATGATCAAATCGGCCACTCCCGCGCCGGTCGCTGAATCGGCCAGCCTCGCTGCGCGGCCGGAGAGCGAACACCATTCGATCGACGAGGCAAATCCGGACGAAGAAGACGAAGAAGAAGCTGCCGCCGCCTTGCCTCGACGAGCATCTTCGGGGGCACCCGACCTGCGGAGTGAATTGTCGCTTCTGGTCAAGGAAGACCCTGATGCCGCCGCCAATATCCTACGATCCTGGATCGGAGACGCAGCATGAATGATGCCGTGATTCGAAAAGCGGCGATGGTCGTCGCCAGTCTTCAGCCGAGGGAAGCCGACGCGTTACTCGATCGGTTCCCCGATGAGCAGGCTCAGCGGATTCGACTTGCCGTCATGGATCTCGGAACCATCGATGACCGCGAACAACAACAGGCCCTCAGCGACTTCTTTCAAGACAATTCCGACGGCCCGATTACACCTTCACCGTCCGGCCCGCTTGGCAACGCGGCCAACTCGCCAAACGATGCCTCGTACCGAGACGCAGGCGTCGTCCTGCAATTAAGCTCAGCAAGCCAGCCGACACGTGCTGCACGACTCGCCCCTGAGGACCGGTCCGAATCGACGTGCGTGCAAGACCAAGATGATGACGGCTTGCACGACCTGGCCGGCATTCCCGGCCCCGATCTGGCCGGCCTGTTATGCGACGAACATCCACAAACGGTGGCCATGATCGTCGCGCACCTCAACCCCCAACAAGCGGCCGCGACCTTGCAAGCCATTCCCGCTCGCCGTCAAACCGAGGTCTTGCGCCGAGTGGCTCGGCTGAACCAGCCTCACCCGGAGATCGTGCGTGAGGTTGGGCGAGCGGTCCACGCCCGAATCGCTCGACTTGATCCTCCCAAGGATGTCGCCCAGGCCGGGTTGGCCGCGCTGAATGACATTCTTCAGGCGACCGACCAAGGTCACCGTCGACTGCTGGTCGATCAACTGGTCCACGCCGACTCGCAGCTGGCCGTCCACTTGTCGCCCCAGTCGAGCGATGCACCTCCGAGAGCCGCACGGTCGAGTGAGCCCTTGGGCGATCGCGGGCGGGGCTCCGCCCAAGACAGCAGCTCTGGGAACAGCTCGACGAACGATTCCCGGCCGGCAACTCCCGTACACGGCACGCGGCGCGTGGACGAAAGGGGCAGGAGTTTCGATGACCTCGAGCAGTTGAGTGACGAGGATCTGGCGCGCATCCTCCACGCTGCCGATCCCGACGTGACCGTGATCGCGCTCACCGGGGCCAGTCACTCGTTTGTGCAACGAATTCTGAGTCATTTACCGGTCGGCCAGGCGGCTCAATTGCAGACGCAGATGGAACAGATCGGCCCGCTCCAATTGGCCGATGTTGAACGGGCCCAGCAATGCCTGTTACGACTGGCAGAGAACCAGCTGTCCGCCGGTCTCTCTGAGCCGGCACCCGGGCAGCGATTCGCGGTAGCCGCATGAGTCCACGACCAACACCGGGCCAACACCCGAGAAACGACCCTCGCATTCGAACACTTGACCGATAAGCAGGAACCATGGCCGCCATCATCAAATCGGGTCAGCTGCACGAACAGGCAACGGCCGTTCGTCATTCGGAGTTCAACTTCGAAGATCTTTCGGCCCGCGCGGACGTTTATCTCGACACGGTCCGGGCGCAGGCGGCCGAGATTCTGCGTCGGGCACAGTCGGAAGCCGAAGCCATACGACAGACGGCTGCCGAAGAAGGAGCCCAGTCAGCTCGCCAACTGGCCCAGCAAGAAGCACGTGCCACGATAGAAGCCCAGTGGAAGTCGCTGACGCCGGCCCTCGAGCAGGCCATTGATTCGCTCGAACACCTGAAGCACAGCTGGTCGCAAAACTGGGACCACGGAGTCGTGCGACTGGCCGTCGCCATCGCTGAACGGGTCATCCGCGGGCAACTCGATCGGACTCCGGAAATCAGCGAAGTTTGGATTCGCGAGTCCCTGGAAATGGCTGCCGGCTGCAACCAGTTGCTACTGCATTTGAACCCCGACGATTACGAACGCATGGGGTCGTTGCGGGAGACGGTAATCAAGGACTTCGGGCAACTGGCGCCAACGAGCATCGTCTCGGACCCGACCGTAACGCGCGGCGGTTGTCGAGTAAGCACGGAGCTGGGCTCGATTGATCAGCAACTTGAATCACAATTGTCGCGGATCGAAAGCGAGTTAACGGAGTAAGGTCAAAGACGATGGAACGTTTCGCATCCATTCTACCTCAGATCATGCCCGCCGCGCTGACCGGTCAGGTCGTGCAGACGGACGGCCTCGCGCTGCTGGTTGGCGACTTCCCAGCTCCCGTCGGCGCACTCGTCGCTATCGAGCGACAGACGGGTGACCCGCTTCAGGGCGAGGTCATTGGTTTTCGCAACGCGGCAACGATCGTCTACCCGCTCGGCCGCCTGGATGGCATTCGGCGGGGAAACCGGGTACGCCTCTTGCGAACGGCTCGCCATCTGCGAGTCGGCCATGGCCTGCTGGGACGCGTGGTTGACGCCGACGGACAAGCCTTGGACGACGGCCCCGATCCCGGTCGGCCCCATCGCGTCGCGCTCGACCGAGCGGCACCGCCCGCCGTGGAACGCCCGAGAGTCGACCGGCCGCTGACGACCGGAGTCCGATCGCTCGATGCGTTGTTGACCTGCGGCTGTGGCCAGAGAATGGGGATCTTCTCGGGCTCGGGCGTCGGCAAGAGCGTGCTGTTGGGAATGATGGCCCGCTTCACCTCTGCCGATGTCAATGTGATCGCTCTGATCGGTGAACGTGGTCGCGAGGTGAACGAGTTTCTCGACCGCGACCTGGGTGCCGATGGTCGGGCACGGAGTGTCGTCGTGGTTGCCACGAGCGACCAGCCCGCCATGGTTCGTGTCCGCGCGGCGATGGCGGCGACGGCGATCGCCGAGTTCTTTCGCGACCAAGGACGCAATGTGCTGTTCATGATGGACTCCCTGACCCGATTCGCCATGGCTCAACGCGAGATCGGCCTGGCCGCCGGCGAACCTCCCACGACGCGTGGCTATCCGCCATCCGCATTCGCCCTTCTGCCGCGACTCATCGAGCGTACGGGCCGTACGCGGCAGGGGAGTATCACCGGCTTTTACTCCGTTCTGGTGGAAGGCGACGATCCGAATGAGCCGGTTAGTGATACGGTTCGCGGCCTTCTCGATGGACACACCATACTCTCGCGCAAGCTGGCCTCCCGCGGCCACTACCCGGCCATCGACGTGCTGCCAAGTATCAGCCGATTGATGCCCGATTTGGTCACAGAGGAACATCGTCAAGCCGCACTGCTCGTCCGGCGTCTTCTAAGCGTCTATAGGGAGCATGAAGACCTGATAACGATCGGAGCCTATCGAACGGGCAGCAATCCGAATGTGGATGCGGCGATTGCCATGAAACCCCATATCGACAACTTCCTGCAACAATCGGTCGATGGGGGTACGGATTGGAAACAGACGTGCACTCAACTACAACAGCTGGCCGGTCGATGCCGGCAAACGCCATCGCCCCAAACCTCTTCGCCCGCGAAAGTCGGGCAGTAATTCCGATTCACTGACGAGTATTTGCACATGTCCAAGTTCATTTTTCGACTCCAATCGCTTATGCAACTTCGACTCGCCACGCGTGACGAGCGTCGTGAAGAGCTGGCGAAGGCGTATCAAGCGGACCAACTGCTCGTCGAACAGCTGGCCCGGTTACGCAATGAGCTCGCCGAACTTCAAGTGACGGCCCGCGAACTGACCCGGCCGGGAACCATCAGCGTCGATCGTCTGATCAATACGCATCGTTACGAGTTGCTGCTCGGCGCTCAATGTGGACAGATCACTCATCAACGGAATGAAGTGCAGAAAGAAATCGAACGGCGGCGGCAGGCGCTGATCGAGTCGGATCGCGAAGTGAAAGTCCTGGAGCGTCTTCGGGAATCCCAATGGGAGGATTTCCGCGCCGATGAGGAGAAGCTCGAAACGCGACAACTGGACGAAACCGCGGTGATACGGGCCGCCAGACAGAGGGAGTCGGGATCATGATCAAGCGATTCGTCTCCATCGTCGGAACCGTGCTGCTCTATGCGGCAGTGGCCACGATGCTCGCCGAAGTCACGGCCGTCGCAGGCCTTTACTTTAAGGGATCACTCGACAAGAGTCGGCTCTATCGAGTGCTCGCCGCACTGCACGGCATCGATGTCATCACGCTGCAGTCTCAGTTGGCGGCCCAGGAACAAGTCGAACGCGAAGAACAGCCCTCGTTCGAAAGCCTGCTCGAGGCGCGCGAATTGAAGAGCCTTGACCTGGATCTTCGAGAGAGCGCACTCACTCAAGGACTCGGAGCCCTTCATAATCTGCAGGTTTCGCTGGAAACCGAACAGACAAGATTTCAGAACGTCAAGAAATCATATGATACGCGTCTGAAACAACTGGCCACCGACGAGCAGGCCAGCTCCATTCAGGAACTGCAGCGGACGCTCGAGGCACTCAAGCCCAAACAGGCCAAGGAACAAATCGTCAAGATCATCGATGACGACGCGATGGCCGACGTCGTCGCCATGCTCAAACGCATGTCACTCGACAAACGCAAGAAGATCCTGGCGGAGTTCAAAGACGGTGCCGACGCGGATACGTTGTCCGAAATCCTCAGCAATATCCGAAAAGGCGAGCCGCTCGCCTCACAAATCAAAGAAACTCGCGACCAGCTTCAACAATTCAGCACTGGCCCCACGTCTCCCTCTAAGTAAGTCCATGCAAATCACGACGAGCGAACATCCAGGACGACCGGAACCGGCGGAGCGAGCCGCTGATCCTCATCAGCTGTCCAGTTCCCAAGAAACAACCCCCTTCGCCCAACATCTGCAGGCCACCGATCGAACTTCCCCGCCCAACGACGCCCCGCCCAACGAGGATCGTGGCCCGTCGGCCGACAGATCTCCAGGTACCGAGTCCGATTCGCCCACAGACGTGAGAACCGAAGTTGAGGAATCTGGAGTCCTTCCACTCCGGTCCAACCAAGGCGTTGATGAGGAAGCCGAGGAGACGGAGAACACGGATCCAATCGGTGTCGAGACGCCCAGCGCTGCGACGGCCGCGGTCGTGACCGCAACCGCCGACGCCCCCACCGCGACCAACCCGGTCAAAGACGGGAGCGCCAAAGACGGGGGCGCCAAAGACAGGGGCACCGAGAAGACGCTCGGCGACGGCCCGTCCAACGGTACGGAGGTGGATCGGGCACTTGACGCCGCGCCCGGATCACGTGCCGAATACTCGGACGAACGTGTGACGAACGATGGGGTCGCACAACGGGTACCAGAGGATGAGCGCGACGTGGCCCCTGCAACGTCCGAGCCCGCGTCGGCACACGACATTACGGCTGGGGCCGTTGACGCCGAGGCATCAAAGACGGCGGGGGCTCAACCGTTCCAGGCACTACGAAGGACTGATCCGGCCCACCCGGCTGCAGGCACCGAACCTCGACACGGACCAGTTGCCGCCATCGAGAACGGGCTGTCGTCGCTCGTCGCACGAGAGGTGGCAAGCACAAAAACGCCGGCAAGCGACGTCAAAACGGTTCCGGAAATCGAGCCGGTCGACGGACCGGGCAAGAGCCATTCAGCGTCTCCCAGAGGCGCTACGGCACCTTCAGAACCGGGCCGACCACTGTCCGTCCCCTTGCCGCCTTCGGGTACCGAAGAACCGACCGCGTCCGAATCGGGAATGCCGGCGGCCGACGGCTCGAGCCGGACAGGAAAGATGGACCGTCTGCGATTAGTCCAACGAGTCGCCCGTGCCGTTCAGGCAAATTCGCGGGACGGTGGCGTCATTCGCATGCGATTACATCCGCCGGAATTGGGGTCCCTGCGTCTTGAAGTTGCGATCGAACGGGGCGTGCTGACCGCCCGGATGGAAGCCGATTCTGAGTCGGCCCGACAGGTCCTTCTGCACAACTTGCCCGATCTGCGAGAACGCCTTGCAGGTCAAGGAGTCCGCGTTGAGCAGTTTGACGTACAGGTCGGAGATACGGGCGACGGTGACCTGTCGCGTTCGCTTCACCAACCACCCGTCCATGCGAATCAAGGTCGACAAACCTCGTCGGACAACGAACCGACCGTCGACCGAGAGCCCGCGGAAGAGGCCGTCCGGGCAAGTCACCGTCCTTACTCGAAGACACTAAACGTCATTATCTGAGGCCATCCGGCAAGGAGTTCATTCGATGCCCGAGATTTCATCCGTCGCCACGACGCCACCGTCAGCCGGTTCGCAGTTCGGGAGTGAGAGTCTCAACGATGTCAAGCTCGATGGATTTCTCAAGTTGATGATCTCGGAATTGCAGAACCAGGATCCGCTCGACCCGATGAAAAACAGCGAAATGCTGCAGCAACTGAGTCAGATACGGTCCATCGGCGCAACGGATCAACTAACGAGCACGCTCGACGCCGTGCTGATCGGCCAGAACGTTACGACGGCCAGCAGCCTGATCGGCCGGCAAATATCTGCGCTCAGCGACGACGGCGAGAACATCTCGGGGGAGGTTAATCGCGTGACCGTTGAATCGGGCGGCGAGGGTCAGGCGAGCGACGTGCGAGTTCACATTGGCGACCAGAGTGTCAAGTTGTCCAACATACGGGAAATACTGCGTCCAACCGAAGCCGGTTAGCCGGCTCGACCGTCGACGATTTATTGACTTCAGGCCGTCGCTTGCGGGCGTCGGCAAACTGTTTCTCAAGGAGGGGATATACCATGGGGCTTTCATCCGCGATGACAACGGCCTTGACCGGCCTGCACGCCGCCGAGACACAAATCGACGTTGCCGGAAACAACCTGGCCAACTCGCAAACGGTAGGCTTTAAAGCCTCAGACGTGGTATTCGCCACCCAGTTCTTGCGAACGCTGAGCCAGGGATCCGCGCCAACGAACAACACGGGAGGCACGAATCCTCGCCAACTGGGTTTGGGAGTCCAAGTGGCTGAAGTAACGCCCGAGTTTTCCCAAGGTACTGTGGAGATCAGCTCCAGCCCCTCCGACCTGGCCATTCAAGGTGACGGGTTCTTCGTGGTGCAGGGAACACAAGGAGAACCTCTCTACACTCGGAACGGCATCTTCAAGACCAATTCACAAAATGAACTCGTCTCGGCAACCGGCAATCGGCTCTTGGGCTTCGGCGTCGATGAGTTCTACAATCTTCAACAAACGCAACTGGTGCCGCTGAGCATCCCGTTGGGTTCCGCCGCGTCAGCCCAGGCCACGCAAAACGTCTACCTCAACGGCAACCTCACGCCCACCGGTGACATTGCCGATACGGCCGAGGTCATTCAGAGCGACGTGATGGGCGACGGCGCCGTGCCGCGACCCGATGTCAACGCCGCCGGCAATCCGACGATCGCCGAAGTGGCTGCCAAGCCAAGTAGCACCGGGACGACGGCCGCTTCGGGCGCCGGTGCCTCGACGTTCGTCGCCGGGGACCAGTACCAGTATGTGTTCGCGTTCGTGGATCGATCGGGTCAAGAAACGCTCGAGTCCCAAGCCGCCGTGGCGGCAACCGTCGCGGCCAACGGCGACAATATCACGATCAGTTCGCTGCCCGCCAGTCCGACCGACGGGGGCGGCAGCCCGAAATTCACACAGGTGAACGTCTATCGGCAAAAGCTGGGCGTTCCAACCGGTGATCCGGAGGAAGACTATCGGCTGATTGGCACGGCGGCTCAGGGAGCGGCCACATTCGTCGATGCTGCCATCGCGCCCGGAACTCAACTCGATAATGGCGGACTCAACGGCATCTATAGCTACCTGGTGACGTTTTCGGGCGCCGGGGTCCCGGAAAGCCGACCGTCCGATCTGCTCGGCCCAATCAGTCTGGTCAACGGCCGAGTCCATTTGGAAGACTTGCCGAGTATCCCTACGGGTGCGGGGATTCCCGATTACGACACGATCAACATCTATCGAAACCTCTCGACCAATCCGGACGAGTACTTCCTCGTCACAAGTATGGCGCCCGGCGTGGACTATACCGATCACGCCAGCGATGCTCAGATTTCCGATCTGACCAACCCGGCCAACCAGGCACTCGACATGGACGGCCCGAAGATCACGAACGCGACGCTGCTGACGAACGTCATTAAGCGTACCGGTCTTCAGTACGAGAATCTGTTCTCCACCGGAACACTCAATTACACCGGGCGAAAAGGCGGCAACACGCTAACCACCAAGCAGTTCGACGTCACGACGGACACGACCGTCGGCGAGTACCTGCAGTTTGTGGCCGCCGCGTCGGGCGTGCAGACCGCCAATCCGGGCGACCCCGATTCCATTCCCGGTTCGGTCAACGGCATTCCGGGGGAATCGGGAACGCTGCTCCCCGGCGGATCCGTAACCACCGACGGTCGCATGCGCCTGGTGTCGAATAATGGAACAGGCAATTCGGTCAGTATACCTTCGTCGAGTTTCCAATTGGCCCTCGGTGACGGAACGACGGACACACCGAACCTGGGTTTCTCCACCGTCCAGGACGCCGTGGGGCAGAGCGCCGCGTCCGACTTTATCGTCTACGATTCACTCGGCATTCCGCTCAACGTCCGGCTGACGACGGTCCTGCAATCGCGTGACGGCAATTCGACAACTTATCGTTGGTTTGCCGACTCGGGAAACAACGATCCGGCCGGAAACGACGATGTGATCGCCGTTGGGAGTGGTCTGATTTCGTTTGACGGCGAGGGTAACCTGGTGTCGGCCAATAACCCCACGGTCGCCGTGCAGCGTCAGGACATACCGTCGGCCAATCCCCTTGTCTTCGACTTCGATTTCTCCCAGGTCACCGGATTCGCGACGGACAATAGCGAAATCGCCGCGTCGCGGCAGGATGGATCTGCTGTCGGCACGTTGACCAGCTACAGCGTTGGTGAGAACGGCGAGATTACGGGCGTCTTCAGTAACGGAATATCCCGCACGTTGGGTCAGGTCCGCCTCGTCCGTTTCGCCAACCCGGCCGGCCTGGATCAGAAAGGTCAGAACATGTTCGGGCTCGGCTTCAATTCCGGTCTGCCCGTGGAAGGAGATCCGGGCGATCTGGGGCTCGGAACGATCGTGTCCGGGGCCCTGGAGCTATCAAACACGGATACCGGCGAGAACCTGATCGACTTGCTGCTGGCCTCGACGCAATATCGGGCCAATTCCCGAGTCATCTCGACATCGCAACAACTGCTCGACGATCTGCTGAATATCCGACGTTAGTTATGATCGGCCGAAAGGATACGACCGGTAAAATCGGGCGAATCGGGAACCGTTGACCAATTCTGCGAAATCGTCCGAACAGAGCGCCCGCCAGACGGACGCGAGAGGATTCATATTCTATGTTTTTTGGGGATGTCCCACGCATCGGCGCGGGAATTCGGTTTCGGGGCGTTTCAATATGATCAAACTGACACGCCTCGACGGCGAATCGTTCGTCATGAATGCCGATCTGATTCGTTACGTCGAGTCACGGCCCGACACGTTTATCACACTGACCACCGGCGAACGCGTGGTCGTGCTCGAGTCAATGGACGAAGTGGTGAAGCGAGCGGTGGAATACCAACAATCCAAGTACCTGATCCCGCGACCGACCACCTCCGGCCGGCCGGAGGTTGTTCCGAGTCGCGAGTGACGGACGCGGCAGACGTGTGCCGCCTGGAGATTTCAGTCGTCGGAGAGAAGGAATCGAGTCGTAATGGATATCGCCAGTCTCGTGGGATTCTTGATGGCAGTGGGGTTAATCCTCGGGTCCATTGCGACCGGCAGCGCGCCTTTCTCCGCCTTCATGGACGTACCGTCGGCGTTGGTCGTCATTGGCGGCTCCATCGGAGCCGCTTTCATCTGCTTTCCACTCAAGAGTATCCTGTCGACGCCTATTGTGATGTTGAAGGTCTTTCTGACCAAACAGGAGAGTGTTCCGAAACTCATCGAACAAATCGTCAGCCTGGCCGAAACTGCTCGACGTGACGGACTGCTGGCCCTGGAAGGACGCCTCGAGGAAGTCGACAACGCCTTTATCAAACTCGGAGTCCAGATGGCCGTGGATGGCACTCGGCCCGAGGTGATCGAAGACATTATGCGCACCGACATGGATGCCGTCGCCACGCGACATCGCGACGGAAAATCCGTGATGGACCAAATGGGGCGGTTTGCACCGGCCTACGGCATGATCGGAACGCTGATGGGTCTGATCATGATGCTCAGCGATATGTCCGACCCGTCCAAAATCGGCAGCGGAATGGCCGTGGCCCTGATCACAACCCTTTATGGCGCCATCGTGGCCAATGTCATCTTCATGCCCTTCGCTGAGAAACTGTCGTTCAATAACAAGCAGGAACTGATCGCTCGTGAGATCATCGTCCGTGGCATCATGGCCATTCAGTCGGGCGAAAACCCACGAGTGATTGAACAAAAACTCAACACCTTCCTGCCACCCAAGCTCCGTCCGGTCGAGGAGGCCGCTTGATCATGGCTATGGAAGAAGAAGACGATGGTGGCGGTATCCCCGAATGGGTCGTGACCTTTGGCGACATGATGTCGCTGCTGCTGACTTTCTTTATCATGCTCGTTTCGCTCAGCGAAATCAAAGACGAAGAGAAATACCAGGCGATGGTCGAATCAATGGTCAAACAGTTCGGCTATGAATCGGCCATGCAGAGTTTTGCACCGGGACGATCCAAGCCACGCAACTCGCAGATAGCGAAAATCGCCAGCGACGGACGGTCTCGCCGAATGAACGTCATGCAAGGAGGTGACAAGGTGCAAGCACCGGTCGGAGACTTCCCCCACGTCCGCATCGTCCGGCCCGGTGAAAAGACCCACTACGGAACCGTCGTGTTCTTCGAGGAAGGATCGGCCGAATTGACCGAACAATGCAAACAGGATCTGGCCGTCGCCGTGAAGGCCATCGGAGGCAAGCCACAGAAGATAGAACTTCGCGGCCACACGTCCAAACGACCCTTGGATGCGGATTCCGCATTCAAGAACCACTGGGATCTGGCTTACCAACGCAGCTGGAATGTACTCCGCCAGCTCGTCGATCTCCACAAGATCGACAACGAACGAATACGTATTTCCGTGGCTGGACCCTACGAACCCATGCATATCTCCCCCGATCAGGCCAGCCAGAAAAGTAACCCACGCGTGGAAATCTATATGCTCAACGAGGTCGTCAGCGATCTGATGGGTACCAAGGACGAATTGGATCAACGGTTCATGGACGAGGAAGGCCCGTAGTCACCCCGCGATGCCGCCGCTCCGTGCATCGCACTATTCAAGGACTTTCCTGCTATGGCAGATACACCAACCAACGAACGGCCCTCAAAACGAGGCTCACTCCTGACGCGACTCCTGATCGCCGGCTTCATGGGACTCGTCGTCGCAGCCGAATGCCTGTTCGCCTACTTCTGGCTCCCAAGCGCCGACCAGGTCGCCGCCCAAACCGAACAGATCGTGAACGAGGCGAAGGCACGCGCGGAACCGGACAAGGAAAAAGAGGGGGAAGAGGATGTCGAGGTAACCGAGGTCGACCTGGGCAAGTTCACCATCACGAACCATCGGCTGGCCAATGAGGCGACGTTTCGCATCGATTTTCACATGTATGCAACGGTCGCGGAGAAAGACAAGGACAAATTTGACGAACTATACGGCCGCAATGAACACCGATTCCGCGATCAAGTGATCTTCGAGTGCCGCAATTCCGAGGTAAGTGACTTGACCGACGCCGGGTTGGGGTTGATCAAAAGACGGATTTTAGCGAAAAGTAACGCCCTGATCGGTAAACCCTTGTTGCGGTCGGTGTTTTTCGCAGAGTATTCATTTGTCGAACTCTGATGCCGTCCGTTCGGGCAGGATGCCCGGAAGCAGAGCGTGACCATGGCAGACGACGGCGACAACCTCGGCCAGGACGAAATTGAATCCCTTCTCCAACAGGCGAAGGGCAGCGAAGGCGCGGTCGAAAAAGCCTCACAGGCAGCGATTCCTGAGGAGAGCGTTCCGCCGGCGACTGGCGACGCGGCGGGACCGTCGAACCAGACGGCCCCTTCGGCGGACGACCCGATCAGCCGCGATGTGGATCTATTGTTGACCCAGGCGGAACAGGCGATCGCGTCGGTCGACGCACCCGCCGATTCCGATGTGGCAGGAATCCAACCCTTCTCACTTCCCGACCTTGGCGGCGCACCACCGTCGACCGATCGGGCCTCACTGGAACTCCTGCGCGACGTCGAGTTGGATCTTCGCATCGAACTCGGGCGCACCCAGATGTTCCTGGAGGACGTCCTGGAGCTCCGTCGTGGATCCGTCGTTCCGCTCGACAAGCTGGCGGGGGATCCGGTCGACGTCTACGTGAACGGACGCCTGGTGGCTCGGGGGGAAGTACTGGTCATGAACGACAGTTTTTGCGTACGGGTCGCCGAACTGGTATCGAGCGAGACGCAAAGTTAGGTGATGAGACGCGAGAAAGCTGCAGGAGTCATTTGGCCCGCTGAGCCGTAGACGTTCGTCGATCGCCCCGTATCGTTATCGGTCCGTGTACAGGAAGAACTTGAGCCCCAACGGGCAGGATTGGCAAGGATGCCTCGGATCGCCGTTCTATTGTTGTCGACGTTGTTCATGACGACCGGCTGGTTCCCGGTTGTTGCGTTGCATGCTCAGGGAACCGTCCACCGATCGCCACCCGACTCGTCGCACGCCGCGGTTCTGCCGCCTGGCTCAACATCGGTCGATCGAACATCGGTCGATCGAACATCGCCCGACACAAGGGTCAACGATCGCGCTCGCCGACTCGGCCATCGCCTCCCCATACGTTTGGTGCAGAATGATCCAGTGGGCGGTGCGTCGAGCAAGAGCGACCGTTGGGGTGGACCGATTCCCATCGACCCACCGACCGAGAGCCGAACGTCGAAGTCGGCGCCAACCTCGGACTCTCAAAGTAGGAGCTCGCGAACGACCGGTCGCAACGTAGCCTGGGTCGTCATCAGCAGTCTGGCCATCGTGCTAGGACTCTTCTTTCTGGTTGTTTGGGTGTCCCGACGAGCGCTTCCAAAGGCCTCGGCGAATCTCCCGAAAGAGGTCCTGGAGTTACTGGGGCGATCTCCTCTTGGGAGCCGGCACCACCTGCAATTAGTCCGTCTGGGGCACCGGCTGTTACTGATCAGTGTGACACAGGACGGCGCCGAGACACTCAGCGAGATCACGGACCAGGACGAGGTGAACGACGTGGTCGCGTCGTGCCGGCGGCAGGCGGCGGACAGTGTATCGGGGACGTTTCGCAACGTCCTGTTTCAGTTGGGAGCCGGCCGAACCTCATCGCGGCGCAGACCGACGAGCAGTGGACGAACCGAGAGCCTCTTTCGCTCGTCGTCTCTGGCCGCCGAGCCAACCGGTGAAGGCCCCAGGGGATGAGCATGGTCGAGAGACGGAAATCCGATTCGGCGATGCGGGCGTGCCGCACGCAACCGTCCGTAAGCGGGCGATCGAGGCGCCGATATCGATGGCCGTGGATCGCGTTACGGATCAGCAGCCTGACACTCGTGTTGATCGCCGCAACAGCGGCGACGGCCCAATCGCCGGAAATGACGGGCAGCAGTGACTCGGCAGGGTTCATCAACAGCGGGCCGGACACGTGGACCAGCCCCGAGGGGCTAAGTTCGACTCTGCAGATCATGCTGCTGCTGACCGTCCTGAGCCTGGCTCCGGCCATCCTTTTGATGACCACCAGCTTTGTGCGCATCGTGGTCGTGCTCGGCCTGCTGCGTCAGGCGCTTGGGACCCAACAACTGCCGCCGAGCCAGGTTTTGACTTCCCTGGCGATGTTTATGACGTTGTTGATTATGGCTCCGGTCTGGAAGGACGTATACGATGAGGCCATCGTCCCGTACACCGACCCACGTGGCACGATGAACCTGGGCGAAGCCTGGGAGGCCGGCTCATTGCCGATCCGCCGCTTTATGAGCCGGCAGATTGACAACGCGGGCAACACGAACGACATCCACCTGTTTTACCGTTACCTTCCGCCCGAGACTCCAGCGCCGGAGACATTTGATGATGTTCCGCTGCAAGTTCTGTTGCCGGCCTATTTGTTGAGCGAGTTGAAGATCGCATTTCTGATCGGTTTCCAGATCTACTTGCCATTTCTGATTCTCGACATTGTCATCGCCAGTGTCACGATTTCGATGGGAATGTTGATGCTGCCTCCGGTCATGATTTCGTTACCATTCAAGTTGATGTTGTTTGTCTTGGCCGACGGATGGCATCTGGTCGTTGGGATGTTGTTAGAGAGTTTCGGTTCACTCTATTCATAACGAGAGGACGAGCATGGATGCTCAGTCGGCGGTCGATCTTGGGCGAGAGGCCCTTTCCACGGCTCTGTTAATCGGAGCCCCCGTGTTGTTGGTCGGCGTCGTCGTCGGCCTGTTGATCGGTCTCGTCCAGGCACTCACTCAGATCCAGGACCAGACGATCTCGTTCGTCCCGAAAATCGTCACCATGGTCTTGACGCTGGTGATCTGCCTTCCATGGCTGATTCAGCGCATGGTGGAGTACTCGCAGGACCTGATCAACAACATACCACAGTCGCTCGGCGGTTAACGTTGACCGTAACGGAACGCCAAGCGGGGCCGTTGACCATTCATGGATGTACTCTACTCGTTATACTCGCACCAGTTCATCGTTTTTCTTCTGGTTCTGACCCGGATCAGCGGGTTGGTAACGGCGGCCCCGGTCTGGAGCTCGCCGGTGATTCCGATGAGGGTGCGAGCCCTGTTGGCCGTGAGTCTGTCACTGATCATTGCTCCGATGGTTTGGCACCAAGGCATCAGTCACGCGGACGATTTGCTGAACCTGCTGGTGCTGGTGGCGGGCGAGTTCGTGGTCGGCTTGTCACTGGGGCTGGCGGTGACAATCTACTTTTCCGGATTGCAGTTGGCAGGACAGGTCATTGGACAGATGAGCGGCATGTCACTGGCCGATGTCGTCAGTCCGACCACACGATCTCCGGTCCCGGTCTTCTCCCAATTCCTGCACATGCTGATGCTTGTCATCTTCGTCGTCTCCGGGGGTCTGGAACAGCTACTCGACGCCATGTTCAGCATGTTTCACCAGATGCCACCCGGCCAGGCTCATTTCTCAGCCCCACTGCTCGAGGCACTGTCGGATATTGCGGCGATCAGTTTTCAGCTTGGCCTGCGCGTGGCAGCGCCGGTCATGGTCGCCCTGTTACTATCGATCATGATTATGGGACTCGTAAGTCGAACGTTGCCTCAGCTAAACGTCCTGGCTGTCGGTTTCAGCTTGAATTCCATCATCGCGCTTTCAGCGCTTCTTCTATCGATCGGGTTCCTGTTACAGATCTTTCAGCCCGATCAGTTCTTTCCACTCGAGCGAATCCTGCCGGTCTACAGCCCGGCCGCGCCCTGAACGACCGTGTGAGCCCTGGAGGCACTGGCGGCGATGGCTGAGCAATTTGGCGAAAAGACGCATGATGCGACCCCGCATCGTCGCCAGAAGGCGAGGGAAGAGGGGCAGGTCGCCCGCAGTCAAGATCTGTCGTCCGCCTTGATGCTGCTCGGCGCTACCCTGACCTTGATGTACCTGGGAGGCAATCTAGCCGGGTACTTCCACCAGCTAACGACGCACCAACTGGGCGGTGAGCCATGGTTGCAGACCGACATCTCGTCTTTCACCGCCAGTTGGAACACCACGTTGTTCCATCTGGCCGGGGCAATCCTGCCGATCTTCGGCCTGATGCTTCTGGCCGGTGTCGTCGTCCACCTGGGACAGGTCGGCATCCTGTTCGTGCCGGGAAAGCTGGCGCCGGATTTTGATCGAGTGAACCCGCTATCGGGCGCGCGGCGCCTCTTCTCGATGAGCAGCGCCGTGCGATTGGGCCTCGGTATCTTTAAAATCGCCGTCGTCGTTGGGGTGGCCGCGGTCTGCGTCCAGCAGCATTACCCGACGATCCTCTCGCTGAGTTCGCGTGCCGTGCCGGAAATTGCGGCAATCGTCGTCAATATCCTGCTGGACACCTGCCTGAAAATCGGCCTGGCCCTGCTCGTTCTGGCCCTCGTCGATTACGGATTCCAGCGTTGGAAATACGAACAGGACCTGCGCATGACCAACCAGGAAATCCGAGAAGAAATGAAGATGCTGCAGGGCGATCCCCAACTCATCGCTCATCGCCGGCAAGTCCAGAGACAACTCGTCCTCAACCGCCTGCAGAATTCTGTGCCCACCGCCGATTTCGTTGTCACGAATCCAACCGAATTGGCCATCGCCATCAAGTACGATCCGCAAACCATGGCCGCACCGGTTGTCGTCGCCAAGGGTGCCGGTCTGCTCGCCCAACGCATTCGCCGACTGGCCCTCGATCACGGGATTCCGATCGTTGAGCGTAAGCCCTTGGCTCGCGTATTATACCAACAGGTCGACGTCAACCAGCCTATTCCGGCCGAGCAATACACGGCCGTGGCCGAGGTACTACGTTACGTCTATCAACTGCAAGGCAAGACTCTTCCCGGACAACAAGCGGCCTGACCCGTCCGTCACGCCTCGTAATCGTAACGCTCGAAGTAGTCAGCCCAACGACTCTGAATCTTCGCACGAGTCGCATCGTCCAACCGGTACTCGTTCGTTCGAAAGGCCGGCTGGCCGGACACATAGGACTCCAACTTGCCACGCATGGCGGAAAACTCGCCCAGTCCAAGTTGTTCATAGATCTGCTCAATCTGCCCCACTGGATCAGCGACCAGATCCTCGTATCGCAGATCTACGATCTGCGACGGGCCAAAGTTTGCCCGCTGGGCATGAAGACCGGAGTACATGCGCTCGAAGGCGGCAAACACGTATTCCTCGAGCGCCTTGTGCCGAGGTATCTGGCAGCCTTGAACCGAATCAAGGGACTTCCAGAGCCGCATCGTGGAGGGATACAGCGAATACGGGTGCCGCGTAATATGAATAAACTGTGCGCCGGGGAAGATTTGACTCAACAAGGCAACCCGGCCCGTGTGCGTCGGCGACTTGAGCACAATGCGACGAGGACAGTTGACCGTCAACGCTTGACAGAAGTAACGCAACGCGCCGGTCCACTGCTCGAGCGCCTCGGTACTCAAATTGTCCATATCGAGGTAGTCCAGATCGCACGGTCCGTTGTTGGGAAAAGCCATCCTCCGGTAAGGCGTTCGCTGCCCCATCGACAGCAATGCAAACTCATCCTCCTGAGGTCGGCCAAACCCGGCGCGCACGTTATCCATCGGTCGGCGTCCGGGAATCAGGAACCCAAAATACCGTCCGAACAGCCACTGGCTGACCAGAAAATGCTCAGGAGCAAAGCACTGATACGTGGTCGGAAATGTATGTTCCGGGTCCATCACCATCAGTTCGTGCAAGAAAGTCGTCCCGCTTCGCCAGTGCCCAATGATGAACAAAGGCGGGCGCTCAACATGGGTCGAGTGAATTCGTCGCGCGTACGCAAGACGCTGGAGCAGGGCGAGGCCGGAGATTGTGGGCGTGATCAGACTGATCATGAAGGCCAACGGTATTCGCAGGGGGTGGATCCGGAAACCATTTTCCGCCACAAGTTTCAGCCAGGGGCCAAATCGCATTCCGTGCCAGAATCTGGGCGACCAGAACGGATAGGCATCACCGGTTGATCGGGTTGCCGGTCTCGACTCGGTCTTTGGCATCATGGGTCGGGCCTTGGTTCTGTTGGACTGACTGCCCCCCAACTGAGTGGAGATTCGGCGAATGGCGCCGGTGCGAAGCGGTTTTGGATTGTAAACGACGGCCGGTGTCAACGATAGCAGCGGTGCTGCCGAACCCCGGACACCCCCGGAAAGGGTGCAGGAACGGGCTCGTTTTGGGTGGACGTATTATTCAGCGCGATCTTGA
>CAYNDU010000009.1:0-11096 GCA_964395615.1 uncultured Pirellulaceae bacterium
ACGCCGGCCCGTCCATCTGAGGGCCCATTGACCGGCAGCGGTCGTTCGCCTAGGTTGGCGGCCAAACGGCAGTGGGCGTCTCCTGCCGTCGACGGACGGGCCGGTCGGAATCGGGAGCACCGGCACCTGAGCGAAGATCTTCCGGCGTGGAATTTAGCTCCCCAGGCCTGTGAGCAAGCTTGTGCGACGCGTTCTCTTAATTGCCGCGGTACTCGGTCTGCTCCTCATGTTCCTGGTCAGCATTCAGCTGATTGGAGACGCGTTCAAACTGTTCGGCAAGGATCTGGCTGCGCAGGTGCTGGAGTTCACCAGCCATCCGCTTGCCGGATTGTTTATCGGTGTGTTCGCTACTTCCGTCGTGCAAAGTTCGTCGACGACGACTTCGATCGTCGTGGGATTGGTCGGTGCCGGCCAGCTTTCGGTGACCAGTGCGGTCCCGATGATTATGGGTGCGAACATTGGAACCAGTGTGACCAATACGTTGGTGTCGATGGGTCATATTTCGCGCGGCACGGAATTCCGCCGGGCGTTTGCGGCGGCAACGGTACACGACTTCTTCAATCTGCTTAGCGTCGCGATTCTATTTCCGCTGCAGTGGTCGACCGGCTTTCTGGGGCACATGGCGAAGTTCATAGCCGGGATAGTAACCGGCGGAGCCGACTTGAAATTTCAGAGCCCGCTCAAGGCCGTGATTAAGCCGATCGCTCACGTGTTCAAAGAATCGGCGTCTGCCGTTTCCGACGCTCATCAGGTCCAGGCCACCCTGTTGGTCGTCGTGGCTGCGATCATGCTCTTTCTTGCCCTGAAGTATCTGACAAGACTGCTGCGCGGCGCCGTCGTGGAAAAGGCGAGTTCGTTCTTCGAACGAACCTTGTTTCGCACGCCCATCCTGGCCTTTTTGGTCGGCCTGGCGCTGACAGCGGTCGTTCAAAGCAGTTCCGTGACGACGTCCCTGGCTGTTCCGCTGGCCGGTGCCGGCGTTCTGACGTTGATGCAGATCTACCCCTATACGCTCGGCGCCAACGTCGGTACCACGATCACCGCTTTGCTCGCCTCGCTGGCAGCAACGGAGAATTTTGAGGCCGCTGTTGCCGTGGCTCTCTCACATCTGCTTTTCAACTTAATCGGCATCGCTATGATAACTCCGTGGCGACCGTTGCGGATGGTTCCACCGCGTCTGGCGACGCTGCTGGCCGATCTGTCGGTTGAACGGCGCTGGGTGCCCGTGGTCTACGTGGTGGTCGTCTTCTTTGTCATCCCCGGTATCCTGATCCTCATTTCAAGGTAGGACGATGTGGAAACAACTGATTTCCGCCTGGAATTCCAATAATCTGCTTCACCAGGCCTGGGATGAATCCTATGACATGCTCGACATCGACCGACGCATGTTCGAGGAGGCGGTTGTTGTCCTGCGCCAGCATGATGATGCAACGATCGACGAGTCGATCCGGGGTCTTGACGTAGAGGTGAACAAGTACGAGCGTGACGTTCGTCGCAAGGTGATGACGCACTGCGCCGTCGCCGGCCCTACCGAACTGCCCGGCGGCATGGTGCTGGTGAGTATCGTGATCGACATCGAGCGAATTGGCGACTACTGCAAGAACATTCTCGACCTCGCCGCCGCTCACCCGCAACGTCTTTCGATTCCCGCCTACGACGAAATGCTGGTCGAAATCGAGTCGAACATCCAGGTCTGTTTTCAGGAGGTTGTCGACATCCTGCGGCAGCAGGACGAACAGAAGGCCAGCCACGCGATGACCACCTATCGACAGCGGATCTCGGACATGTGCGATCAGATTGTCCAGGACGTGGTGGCGGGTCGACTCGAGACGTCGCCCGCCCATAGTGGGGCGGCCTTGGCCCTCTATGCGCGTTATCTAAAACGTATTAGCGCCCACTTGAAGAACATCGTGTCGAGCGTCGTGAACCCGTTCCACCGGATCGGGTACAAAGAGAAGAAAAAGGTCGAACCCTAGACGGACTTCGACAGGCTGGCCGTCTTCGACTGGCGTCTCCGAGGGCCGTAAGCCGGCGCGCTCCGCGGTCAGGATGCGTTCCCTCGCCGACCGTGCGGTTCAACCAGCCCGCATCACCCTCGCAGCCCGCGTCCTGCCCGAGCCGAAAGAACAGGGCCTACGAAGGCTTCTTGAGAGACGTCTTTCTGAGAATCGCCCGGTCGCCCCAACTGGGAAAAAGCTGGCAAAGAGAGGCCAGCACGCGAGCTCGCCACGGGATCACCAGTTCAGGTTGACGCCGTTCACAGGCTCTTAGAATCCGCCGAGCCAGCATGACCGGGTCGAGCCCGGCCATTCGAACTCCGCCCCCGGGGCGCTGCGCCTCGGGCGGGAGGTCGGGCGATTGTTGAGCGTACCGGTGACCGGCATCTGCGCGAGCGATCGGTCCGGGACACACCAGCAGCACGTGCACCCCGCGCGGTCCGATTTCCAAACGCAACTGTTGAGAGTAGGCGGCCACCGCATGTTTGCTGACCGGATAGGCACCGAGAAAGCGGGCCGCCATCTTGGCGGCCAACGACCCGATATTGACCAGGTGTCCACCTGAATCGAGCAGAAGGCTCGACGCGGCCCGTGTACACCGAACCAAGGCATAGAAGTTAAGTTGCAGCAGGTCGTCAAACTCCTCAGGCGTCGTGTTGAGAATCTCGCCGCGCATCGATCGACCTGCACAGTTGATCAGGGCATCCAAACGTCCGTCCTGTTCCGAGACCCCCTGAAACAACCGATCGACGTCCGGCTGCCGAGTGATATCGGCCCGAACGCCACGCGCCGTGCATCCACCAGATGCCAATTCAGCAACGGCCGAGTCCAGTGCTCCCTGGTCGCGGTCGGCCAGCACGAGTCGGGCTCCACGACGGGACAATTGGCCGGCCAGGACCTGCCCCAGACCGGCAGCTCCTCCCGTGATCACGACGACCTTGTCTCGCCAATAACTCATGAGCCCTTCCCGGCCTGCTGAGGTTCAAAAACCGTTACCCGCCACGATACGGCCCCGGCCTCCCCTCGTCCACCACGTTGAGTCCGGAAGTACCGTCGTGGGAGCCCCGTCCGAGGATCGAACTGGCCGCGCAATTCCAAGCCGGCAATTTGCGGGTCCACTTGACCTCGACCTGCTCGCTCGACATTCTCCACGTCCCGTTCAATCGTAAGAAACATGCCCGGAACGCTCCAGGTGCCCAGCGTCCGCGACCCGCTTAGTGGTTGACCATCGCGGCTGGCACGGATGACCCGACCGCCACGCACGCACGTCCTGTAGGTTGCCCCTTGGCGGCCGCTCACCTCCGTCTCGAGATCGTAATCGCTCAGAGCTGCCTGGGCCCAACGTGCCCGAGCCGCATCCAATTCGTCCCGCCCAATGGGCATCAGTTGCCCACCGCGCCACCAGCCAATCGTGATCAGCACGACGACCGCGAGCAGGAGCGTGACACAGGCGGCAAACAACAGGGCTCGCCGAAACGACCGAAATGGGTCGTTTCGGCCGGCACATTGATCGGACATAGCGAGCCCTTTCTCTGGGATTCGGCCCCGTCGCGTTGCGGGCAGTTACCCGTTGGACCCAAAGCCCCCGCGGGTCGGAGCCTCACACAAAGGGCTCGACAGCGACCCGACTCGGCCAGTCTCAGTCTAACGGCTGATGGCAGACAACCCAACGTCGCGTGCCCATCTGCTAGAATGGCGGCCGGCGACGGTAATGTGTCGGCGGGCGGCTCTCAGGACGATGAGGAGACGGACCGTGCCGACCTGCTGGAATTCTCGGAGGCGGATTGCCCGCTCCATCGTAGTACCCTTGATCCGCCGTTGCTCCAATGCTTCGGCCCGCCGACCCTTGGTTGGCTTGTTGGCAGCATGCGTCGCCGGAGCCGCGTTTGACAGAAACGCGACCATTCCGGTCGCTGCCTGGTGCCTTGGGGTGTTCGGCACGACGCTCGTCTGGTGTCGATGGTACCGGTGCCGTCGGCGCCGCGCTGCGGCGGCCGCCATGCTGCTCAATGTCGCTCTGCTCGGCGGACTTTGGCACCACGTCCGGTGGCACGCATTTGAAGAACATCACGTCGTTCGGTACGCCCGCTCGACGGGAACGCCCGTCTGTCTACGGGTCGTGGCATTGGACGCCGTGCGACGCAGTCCTGCCGCCCGTTTCGACCCGCTGACGACCACTCAGCGAGGGCCGGCGAGCCGGTTGATTGTGCGCGCACTGGCGATTCGTGACGGTCAAGTCTGGCGAGTCGCGCAGGGACGGATTGCTGTCTGGGTTAATGGCAGACTCCCACCGATCTGGCCGGGCGACCGGATTCTGGTCCGCGGCCAACTTCGGCCGGTGGAACCTCCGAAGAACCCAGGAGAACCCGATTTTGCGTCGATCTACCGCAGACGTCGAATCCTCGTGTCGCTCTCTTGTTCAAGACCCCAGTCGGTTGTCCCGTTCGCGCGGTTCACGGGAATCAGTGCGGTCCATTCGGTCGCTCGATTTCGCGTTTGGGCCGAGCAAACGCTGAAACAGTCTGTCGGAGATGAGCAGTTCGGACTGGCCGCCGCATTGTTGCTCGGCAGCCGAGAACGACTGCGGCCGGACCAGGTCGACCGTTTCTTCCGTAGTGGCGTTTTGCATTTGCTGGCGATATCCGGATTCCACGTCGGAATATTGGTGGTTCTTCCCTGGTTGATACTACACCTTGATTGGTTTCCCCGGTCGTGGGTCCTGACCCTGACGACGTTACTGGCCGGAGCGTATTGCCTGGTGGCCGACGTGCGTGCACCGGTCGTTCGGGCGGTGCTTCTGATCGTGTTCGCGTGCGCGGCGCGCGGCAGTGGGCGCTATCTCAACGCGTGGAACGCATTGGCGGGCGCAGGGCTCTTGAGCTTCGCTTATCGGCCGGCTTCGGCCTTTAGCGTCGGCACCCAACTCTCCTTTCTGGCGGTGGCTGTTCTGATCGGGCAATGGCCCATTCTGACAGCACGGCCCGAAGATCCGCTACGACGGCTGATCTGGTCCACCAGGCCGATCTGGATGCGTGCGTCGCGATGGACCATGATCTGGCTGGGCCGGTTGCTGCTCACTTCGACCATCGTGTGGATGGTAACTTTGCCACTGGCAGCCTCCCGGTTTCACCTGGTGGCACCGGTCGGGTTGGTGGCAAGTGCCTTGCTCTGGCTGCCGGTCGCCCTGGTCCTGTTTTCCGGCCTGGCGGTTCTGGTGGCAGCCGCCGTCCTGCCGGCAGGTGCCGGAGCTTGTGGAACCGTATGTGCTGCCGGTGCGTCCTGGGTCGACGGTGCGGCAACGTTGGCGGCGCAATGGCCCGGCGGACACTGGTGGATACCTGATCTGTGGAGTTTTTGGGTGGCCGTTTGGTATCTCGGGTGCCTGGCCATGAACGGACTTTCGTACCGGATCCCCTGGCGTTGGGTAGGCGCACTCGGGATGATCTGGGTCGCGATTGCCGTGAGTCAACTCGATCGATGGCGGCCAATCGGCCGTTCCAGCAGGCCGGCGGTTGTCGTCGCCACATTTGCCGATGTAGGACACGGCACGGCGGTGCTGCTGGAGTTTCCCAGTGGTTACACCCTGCTGTACGACGCGGGCAGCCTTCGCGGACCGAGAGCGGCAACCCGCTCAGTGGCGCACCTGCTCTGGGCACGCGGTATCGGACATCTGGATGCCGTGGTGCTGTCACACGCCGACATCGATCACTTTAATGGAGTTCCCGGTCTGCTCGAACGCTTCTCCGTGGGAGAAGTGCTGATGACCGGGCAAATGGCGGCGGCAACCGGGCGAGCCGTGCGCGCCGTCAGACGTGCCATTGACCGCGCCGGCGTGCCAACGGTCATCGTTGGCGAAGGGGATCGGCTGGTGGTCGGATCTCGGATGGTGGTGCAGGTCCTGCACCCCCCACGACCGGTGGCGACTCAACGTTCGGACCACCATGTAAATGCAAACAGCCATGATAATGCAAACAGCATGGTACTGTTGATCGATACGGGACAGTGCCGGCTGTTGCTGCCGGGCGACTTGGAAGGAACCGGATTGGACGAGTTGTTGAGCGAAATGCCGCTCCACTGCCAGTTTCTGATGGCCCCGCACCATGGCAGCCAGAACAGTCGGCCGGACGCCATGTTTCAGTGGTGTCAGCCCAAGTGGGTGGTCGTGAGCGGCGAACGGGATCGGCCGGACGGATTCAACGCAATGCGCGATCGACACTCGGATCGTCGCTTCCTGGAGACTGCCGGAAGCGGGGCCGTGCAATTGGTTCTGCCGGCCGACAAGGCCACGGATTCATCATTGGGACGATGACCGCAGATGAGTACGGGATAGCTGATCACGCATCAATTGCCGAGCACGATGGAGGCGACTACGAACGGTACCGACCGAGATCCCCAGGACCTGTGAGATCGTCTCATAGTCGAATCCATCGATTTCTCGCAAGACAAGAACGGCTCGGAACGGCTCGCCCAACCGCTGCAGGGCGTGCTGGACGACGCGTGCCTGTTCCGCACGGGCCAGGCGGTCACCCGGCCCATCGCCGGGATCCGATGGCTCGGCACCTGGTGACTCGCCGTCGTACGAGCGTGGCTTTTCATTGCCGCGCCGCCTTTGGCGATTGACGGCCGCGTTAAAGGCGATTCGGTAGATCCAGGTGTAGAAGGAGCTTTTTGCCTGAAATGTGGATAGGTGAGTCAATGCCTTGACAAAGGCGTCTTGCACAATGTCCTCGGCCTCGTCATGGTGTTGCACCACATGCATGACACTGCTGAACAGCCGATCCTGGTAACGCCGCACGAGCAGCCCGAAGGCCTGACGATCGCCTTCCTGGGCTTTGCGGATTAGGTCCAGTTCGTCGTGCACAATCGGGCGTCACCGAATGAGATGGGTGAATCGGCTCCCGCGAAGGACGTAGCCCAGGAGACAATAAAAATCTCGGGGCCCGTCCGGTTTAGCTCGCCAGTTGCCGGCGCGATTCGGGCAGATTCAGCCCGATACATTCTCCTATCTTCCCGTCGGGTCGAACAGTTGTCAAATCGTGGCGAGTCGCCGAAGGGCAACGGCAAGACGCCGATTGACATGCCATAAGTCTTTCCTGGAAAACGGTTTGTATTGGGCTCGAGTGGTTCGAAATCGGGCGCTCGCGACAGTCCCCGATTCGCAGACCGTCCGGCATAAACGGCGGGTGGATCGTAGGCTGGCCACTTGACGACCACGTTTCGAGCCCTCGCGAGGTGAGGGGGAATCTGTCATTTGCGGTTGCAAAAACCGGGGCGAGTGGTAAATTGTCGATCTTATGTAGTTGGAAGTGTTGTAGGTAGGGATAGTCCTGACGGGCACAGGGGTCTAAGAAAAACGGACGTCTAAGAAACGAAGGACGTCGCCCGGAGACAGGTGAGATGGTGTCGGCAGCGGGCCACACCCGGCCGAAAGCAGAGGAAACACGGTAGCAAATGACGATCACGAAAGAGCGGAAGCAGGAGATCATCCAACAGTTCAGGCATGACGACCAGGACACGGGTTCGCCCGAGGTACAGATTGCCGTGCTAACGACGCGGATCAACGGTTTGACCGAACACATGCGGGTCCATCGCAAGGACTACGCCAGTCGTCGCGGCTTATTGGCCCTGGTCAGTCGCCGCCGCCGTTTGTTGGATTTCCTTCGACGTATTGATCCGCAGCGGTACCTGAAGATCATTGGTGAGCTGGGCATCCGCAAGTAGTCACCATCTTGCGCCGCGCCGCGTGCGGGCAGCGACTGCCCGCACCGAAACCTCTTTGATTCTCTTCCTGTCGAACGCGCGTTCGATCTGTGGGAGCCTTCCTGTGTGGGGGTCTTCCTGAATGGACGTTTATTCATTCAGGAACCCGTATCGGATGGACGTTTCCACCGGAGCGGGTCGATTTCGGACGTTTTTCCCCCGGTCATCTGTGCGCAGGGAGTTCCCCAAGGACAGTTCGGGAAACCAGTTAGATGTAGGAAATGGTTGTGAAGGTACGAGTAGAAAAGCAGATTGGCAAGCACATTATTTCGATGGAAACCGGCAAGTTGGCGCGCCAGGCCAGCGGAGCGGTACTGATTCAATGCAATGGAACCGTGGTGCTTAACGCCGTGGCTACGGGTCCACCTCGGGTGGGAATCGACTTCTTCCCGCTGATGTGTGATTACCGCGAGCGATTTGCCGCGGCCGGGAAGTTCCCGGGTGGATTTCTAAAACGAGAGGGCCGCCCCACGCAAAAGGAGACGTTGACGGCTCGCTTGATCGACCGGCCGATCCGGCCGTTGTTCCCCAAGGGGTTCATGGACGAAATACAGTGTCAGAGTTTCGTGCTGTCGAGCGATCGGCAGATGGACGGTGATGTGTTGGCAATGAACGGTGCCGCAACTGCCCTGTTCATTTCACCGATTCCCTTCGAAGGTCCACTGGCTTCGGTGCGCGTCGGTCGGATCGATGGTGAGTTCGTCGTATTTCCGACGCACGACGAGTTAGAGGAAAGCGAGCTGGACCTCATCGTTTCGGGAACGGATGATGCGGTGGCCATGATCGAAGGATTTGCGCGTGAATTGCCCGAGGAGGTCATGGCCGACGCGATTCAGTACGCCCATCAGATGATCAAAGAGGTGCTGGCGTTACAGCGCGAACTGGCCGAAAAGGTCGGTGTCGTAAAGGACGCATTCGAGGCGCCCGATGACACGGGCTTCTTCGATCGATTGAAGGACGCCTATTACGACGCATTCAAGGCTGCCAAGCAAACCGAAGGCAAGCAGGCTCGTGCCGAGGCCGTCAAGGAACTCAAAGAGCGCGCGCTGGCCGAGGTGATTCCGGATCCGGATGCTGAAGGAGCCGTATGCACCTCGGCTTTCCGCGAAGCCTGGCATGAACTCGAAGCATTGGTGATTCGTGACGCGATTCTCAGCGGGACGCGCCCCGATGGTCGTGGCCCGAAAGACTTGCGGGATATCGAGTGCAGCGTTGACGTGTTACCCCGTACCCACGGCTCGGCCGTCTTTCAGCGAGGGGAAACGCAATCGCTGGTCACCGTGGCACTGGGAACCTCCCGTGACGAGCAACGGGTGGATGGCCTGGTCGAAGAGTACTCCAAGAAATTCATGCTGGACTACAATTTCCCCCCATTTTCTGTCGGTGAATGCCGGCCGATTCGTGGGCCGGGACGACGAGAGATCGGGCATGGAGCGCTGGCCGAACGGAGCGTCAACCCGGTCCTGCCGGGCCCCGACGATTTTCCGTACACGGTTCGCGTTATCTCGGATATTCTCGAGTCGAATGGATCGTCGTCCATGGCGTCGGTCTGTGCGGCCACGCTTGGCCTGATGTCGGCCGGCGTGCCGATCAGTAATCCGGTAGCCGGAATCTCCGTCGGGTTGGTGCAAAAGAGTGACGATGAATGGACACTCTTGACCGACATTATCGGCGACGAGGATCACTTCGGTGACATGGATTTCAAGATCGCCGGCACTCAGAACGGCATCACCGGCATCCAATTGGACCTGAAGATCAGTGGCATCAGCGACGAGATTATTCGTGCCACGATGGCACAGTCCCGAGATGCCAGGATCGAGATCCTCCGCACGATGCTCACCGCCATTTCGAGGCCCAAGGAGGACATTTCGCCATGGGCCCCGCGGCTGATTCGTACCAAGATCGATTCGGAGAAGATCGGTGCCCTGATTGGTCCCGGCGGACGCAATATCCGCATGATCCAGGAGACGACCGGTACGGTCATCGAAGTCGACGATGAAGGCACCGTGACGGTGGCCGGCAACAACAAGGAGTTTGTCGACCAGGCACTGGCCCATATCGAGGCCTGCACGGCCACGGTGCAAATCGGCAAGATCTACACGGGCCGAGTGAACAGCATCAAGGATTTTGGTGCCTTCGTCGAAATCCTGCCGGGCCGGGACGGCTTGTGCCATATCAGCGAATTGTCTGATGGGTACGTCAGCAGCGTGCAGGATATCTGCAAAGAAGGCGACGAGATGCAGGTGATGGTGATCGACGTCGATGACCACGACCGAGTCAAGCTCAGCCGGCGGCGAGCGATGGAAGAACTGGGACTCAAGGACGAATTGGTCCCGGCCGGTGGAGGGGAAGAGGGCGCCGAACGGCCCGCGCGGGAACGGGGCGAGCGGAGCGATCGCGGGCGCAGTGACCGACCTCGCCGGTCGCGCGACGGCGGAGGAGGCGGTGGACGTAGCCGACGTTGACCGGCGCGATTTGTCCCACATGTGAAGGCAACTTGCCGGGGGAGCCGAACTGTTCGGCTCCCCCGCACTTTTTCCCCGAACCCGATTCGCCTTCCCAATGCCGGAAGTCACGTCGCCCATGAATGATGACCAAGGGGCCGCCGATTCTCCGGCAGCCTACCAGCAACTGGTGGCACATTACAATGAACTGGCCGAATTGGCCGGTTCGTTGGCCCATGAAATAAGAAACCCGCTGTCGGTGATCCGCATGAATATGGATCTGCTGGCCGAGGATCTGGCCGATGCGGAAACGCCACGCGAACGCCGAGCTCGCTCAAAAGTCGATGTCGTGCACGACCAATGTACGCGACTCGAGAATCTACTCAATGACTTCCTTAAATTCGCCCGCGTTCGGAAGTTGGACCTCGTCCCCGGAGGACTGAACCGAGTGGTGGAGTCGGTCTTGCGTTTATATGACGTGCCGGCAAACGACTTGGATGTCCGTATCCTACCGCATCTCGATCGTGATCTGCCTTCGATGATGATGGATGAGGAATCCTTGCGCGCCGCGCTGATGAACCTGGTCAAAAACTCGCTGGAATCGATGCAATCGGGCGGGAACCTGACCGTCATCACACGGATCACCAGCCGAGGTGTGGCCGTCGATCTGATTGACACGGGCACCGGAATCGATGAATCGACGGCGCGACATATGTTCGCCGCCTTCTATTCGACCAAAGACGGAGGTTCGGGCCTCGGTTTGCCAACGGCTCGGAAGATCGTCGAGGCCCATGGCGGACGAATCCTGGTATCGAGTGAATTGGGGCGTGGCACGAAATTCACGCTCGAATTCCCAATGCCCCGCCGTCTCTGACGGGACCGCCGTCTCTGACGG
>CAYNDU010000009.1:11196-27836 GCA_964395615.1 uncultured Pirellulaceae bacterium
TACTGATCGTCGACAACGACTCGGCACACGCACAGGCGATGGCCGAGAGTCTGGAGACGCGCGGCTACCCCGTGGCCGTGGCCAATTCCGGGCCGGACGGTCTGCGCCGTGTGCGCCAGGAGTCATTCGACGTGGTCGTCACCGATCTGGTCATGGCCGAGGTTGATGGCATGCAGATTCTGGGCGAAGTCCGGCAATCGCTGCCGGAGGCCGAGGTGGTAATGGTAACCGGCCATGCGACGATCCCCAAGGCGGTCGAGGCAATGCAACTCGGCGCCTTCAACTTCCTCGAAAAACCGATCACGCCCAACCGGCTCCGGGCCGTGACGTCCCGAGCGGCCGAGGCGGTATGTCTTCGCCGAGACAACCTGGCCTTGAATCAGAGACTGGACGAACGGTTCGGGTTTGAGGGGATCATTTTCGCGAGCCAGAAGATGAAGCAGGTGATCGATCGGGTCAAACGAATTGCCCCAACCGACGCCACGGTACTGATCACCGGCGACAGTGGCACGGGCAAGGAGCTGATTGCGCAGGCCATTCACCAGAACAGTCCGCGCAAGGCGAAACGAATCGTACCGATCAATTGCGCGGCGGTCGCTGAAAATCTGGTCGAGAGTGAGCTGTTTGGACACGTCAAGGGCGCCTACACGGATGCACTGACGGATCGAGTCGGCGCGTTCGAATACGCGGACGGTGGAACCCTGTTCCTCGACGAAATCGGCGATATGCCCAAGGCCACTCAAACAAAGCTGCTGCGAGTGCTCGAAGAGCATGCGATTACACGCGTTGGTGACAACAAACCGATCGACGTCAATGTGCGAGTGCTGTCTGCCACCAACCGGAGCTTGGAAGAGGCGATTGCTCAGGGCGACTTCCGCGAGGACCTTTATTATCGATTGAAGGTTGTCACGGTCGACCTGCCGCCGCTGGCCGAGCGGCGTGAGGACATTGTTCCGCTGATGGAGCATTTTCGCAAGGTATTCGGCAAGCGGCACGGCAAACAAATGGAACGGTTCTCGCCGGAGGTGCGGCGCCGAATGTTCGGATTCGAATGGCCTGGAAACGTCCGTCAGTTGAGGAATGCCGTCGAAACGATGGTCGTTCTGGATATGGATGAGGTGTTGGACATGGACGATCTGCCACCAGAGCTCATCGAGGTCGATGAGTCGGCGGGCGTGCCGAAAGGGGCACTGGATCACCTGGTAGGTCAACCGCTCGATGCCTACGAGCGTTTTGCCATCGGCGAGACTTTGAAGCTGACCAACGGCAATCGGGACGAAACGGCCCGCATCCTCGGGATCGGAGCGCGTACCTTGTACCGAAAACTGGACAAATACGGGTTGAGCTGATTGGTGTCAGCCGCCGTGCCCACCCTGAGGTGTTCTGGAGCAAGCAGCATGGACCAGCCCGTCATTCGAAAACTATCCACCGGCGTGGTGAACAAGATCGCCGCCGGCGAGGTGATTGAGCGCCCGTCAAGCGTCGTGAAGGAACTTCTGGAAAACTCCGTGGATGCCGGCGCCGCGAGAATTGACCTTACCGTCCGGCAAGGCGGCACGGAACTGATTCGGGTGAGCGACGACGGCTGTGGGATCTCGGCCGAGCAACTGCCCCTGGCCATCGCCAGCCATGCGACCAGCAAGATACAGACGGCGGATGACCTGTTTCAGGTCCAGTCGTTGGGATTCCGAGGCGAGGCACTGGCATCCATCAGCGAAGTCAGCCACCTGTCAATACGTAGCCGGCCGGCTTCGGCGGACGCGGGGATAGAAATGGAGGTCGTCGGTGGGCGAGTCGGCGATCAGCACCCGTGCGGCGTGCCGGTCGGCACCACGATGGAGGTACGCAATCTGTTCTTTAATACGCCGGTGCGTCGGAGATTCTTGCGGACGACCCAGACGGAAATGGGACATGTTACGGAAAGCTTCACTCGGATCGCCTTGGCTCAACCTAACCTGCACATGACGCTGAGACATAATGACCGAGTGATGTACGATCTGCCGCCCGTGGACCGTTGGCGCGACCGGATCGTTGCGTTCTTTGGAGCCGCGTTGGGCGAAGCGCTGATCCCCATCGACAGTACACGTGGTGACATCACGCTGCGTGGCTACGTCGCGGATCCGACCCAAAGTCGAGGGAACAACCGAATGCAATACTTGCTGCTCAACGGTCGTTATATTCGCGACCGATCGCTGCAGCACGCCCTCGGCGAGGCCTACCGGGGCCTCTTGCTGACCGGTCGCTACCCGTTGGCGTTCCTTCAACTGGTGATTCCTCCCGAAATGGTCGACGTCAATGTTCACCCGGCCAAACTCGAGGTGCGATTTACCGACTCACGACAGCTCTACAGCATCCTGCTTGGGACGCTGCGCAACAAGTTCCTGACCACCGATCTCACGGCGCGCGCGGCGGTCGATTCGGAGGAAGAGAGTGTTCGCGAACGGGCCGTCCGTGCCGGGCACGACCCGTCCGAGGCACAACGTCACCGACAGGAAACGATGCGTTGGACGGCCAATCGCTCGGCAGCAGACGGACCGAACGGGGATGCTCTCTCCAGCGAGTCCGTGGTCCCAACGACAACCGGACCGAGCGTACCCCCGTTTCGCCCCTTCGGCGGTGATCGACCCATTCCCGCCGGCGGCGGTCCGGAACTCAGCGCAGAATATCACGGAACTGGCGACGCGACCGTGCGGCCGGACCCACCCCACAGCGGCCCGCACGCACGCTCAGCCCGCGGTCTGCAGGTTCAAAACCGTTATCTTGTCACCGACAGCGACGACGGATTGACGATTATCGATCAGCATGCCTTGCACGAGCGAATCCTCTACGAGCAACTGAAGCAGCGGATGGCCGCTGGGACGCTCGAGATCCAGAGACTGCTCGTTCCCGAACCGGTCAACATGACCCCTCCAGAAACGTCGGCTGTGCTCGAAAATCGAGATCTGTTGGCCCAGTTGGGAATCGCCGTCGAGCCGTTTGGGGGCGACACCGTCCTGGTATCGTCGTATCCGGCCATGCTCGTCAACGTCGTGCCGGGCGATTTATTGCGGCAGCTCGTCGAAGTTCTGATCGGGCCGGAACGGGATCCCCAGCCGAGTGATCTGGTCGACAGCCTGCTGCACATGATGTCCTGCAAAGCGGCGGTTAAAGCCGGTGATTTCCTGGCTCCCGAGGAAATATCCACTCTTCTGGACCAGCGGCACCTGTTTCACGACACGCACCACTGCCCCCACGGCCGGCCGACCGCCCTCGTTTTCAGTAATGCCGAACTCGACAAACAGTTCAAGCGGATTTGATTCGTTCCAACCGGCAAGCCACAATAGGAGCGGGCCGGTTCGGTTTAGTGATTCCTCTGCCAAGTAGACCCCATGATCTGTGTAAGCATCGCCCGCGGCCGTCATAAACACGCCTTGGCCGAATACCGCCACCTGGTTGAACAGGGGGCCAGAATGGTCGAGTTGCGGTTGGACTACATCCGACGCCAGATCAACCTCAAGCGTTTGCTGCGCGATCGTCTCTGTCCCATGATCATGACGTGCCGCCGTGCCGAAGATCGAGGGAAATGGGAAGGGAGCGAGGAGAGCAGGCGGATGTTGCTGAGGGCGGCGATTGCCGAAGGGGTCGAATACATTGACCTGGAGGCTGATATCGCCGGCGATATCCCTCGCTATGGTCAGACCAAGCGAATTATCAGTTTGCACAACTTTCGCGAGACACCGGAGGACCTGGAAGCCATTCATGCCCAACTCGCCGCCCAGGACGCCGATGTCGTCAAACTGGCCACAATGGCCAATGAGCCGCACGACAATATTCGCATGCTCCGACTGGTGCAGAACGCCAGCGTTCCCACGGTCGGCATCTGCATGGGCGAGATGGGAACTCCCTCCCGCATCTTGGCGGGTAAGTTCGGCGCGCCGTTCACCTACGCGACCTTCCATCACGAACGGACCCTGGCTCCAGGTCAGCTCAGCTTCCGGCAAATGAAGGAAGCCTACCAGTGCGACGAGATTAACGACGACACAAAAGTCATCGGCCTGGTCGGAGACCCCGCGTCTACGTTCCTGACCCCGGTCGTGCTCAATGCGGCCCTGCGAACCTCAGGCATTAATCTGGTCTGTATCCCATATCGAGTCCCGCGGGAATACCTCAGTGCGTATCTCCAAGACGGAGCGGATTGGGATGTGAAGGGTCTGATCGTTGAGGAGCCGCACCAGACAACGATCATGAACCGCTTGCACAAGGTCGATAAGGCCGTTGACGCGATCGGCTCAGTGAACACCGTGGCCGTCCATCCAGACCAGACACTTTACGGCTATAACATGGATCCCCGCGCGGCCGTGGCTGGGCTGGTCAAAGCGGCGGGTACGAAGATCGACCGTCCGCTCGAAGGAAAACGGGCACTCCTGCTGGGCGCCGGTGGCATGGCCAGAGCTCTGCTCTACGGCTTGAAACAAGCCAAAGCCGAGGTCATTATCGCTTCCAGAACACTGGACCGAGCTCGCGAACTGGCCGACGAATCGGACTCTCGGGCCGTGGAATGGGAGAGTCGATACGCAGTCAAGGTCGATATGTTGGTCAATGCCACCCCTGTCGGCATGCACCCGGATGTCGACGAAACGCCGTACGACGGCGGGCAGATGAAACGCAATTGGGTCGTTTTTGACGCAATTTACAACCCCGAGCAGACGCTGTTGGTCAAGGAGGCCAAGCAAAAGGGGTGCCACGTGGTAACAGGCGTCGACCTGTTTGTGCGTCGAACCGGTTTGCAGTATAAACTGTTTACCGAACAAACTCCTCCAACCGAGATCATGCGGTTAGCACTTAAGCGGGCCACCGGAGCGGCCAAATTCTAACGCGGTGCGTGCGCCGGGCGGTCAGCCTGGCGTCGGCAATGATCAGTGGAATGGGCCCAAGCGAGAACTCGATGCCCCATGGTGACCTTCTTTCATGACTGGCCCCTGCCGTTGCGTCTCGCCCTGCTCTCTGCGGTGGGCCTGGTACTCGGGGGACAAATCAATCGCGGCATCTATGGGCTGGCATGGAACCAGCGGCCCATCAGTCCCTGGGCTCGCCCTCCGCGCGGCGTCGGCAGGAGGAACTGGGCGGATCGAATGCCACTGGTCGGTTGGCTCGGTTTGCGCCGCGAAGCGCCCGTGCATGGCCGCGCATTCTGGGTTCGCCCCATGCTGATCGAAGCGTTCGCCGGGGTCGGTCTGGCCGCCCTCTACTGGTTCGAAGTCGTCAACGCGGGTCTCTGGCCCGGTGGGACGCTTGCCGCCCCCCCTGCCCTTGCGGGTCTGTACGAACAGTTCCTGGTCCATGTCTTGCTGATCGCGCTGATGGCAGTGGCCACGTTCATTGACTTTGACGAACAGACGATCCCGGATGAAATTGCCGTGTCCGGCACGGTGATCGGCCTGTTACTGGCGGTGATCATCCCAACGGCGGCCCTGCCGACCCTATGTGAACCTGAACCCGGTTTTGCGACCACTCACCATCTCGTGGTGACCTCGTCGGCCAACGCTCCGGTGTGGCGAGATGGACTCGGCGGGCCCTTTTCCTGGCCCGTCGCGTTGGACCAATGGCGGGGATTGGGCCTGGCTTTGGCCGGTGTCTGGATCTGGTGTCTGGCCATCATGCACAAAACCTGGACCCTGCGACGAGGATTGCTCAAAGCCATCCAGTTTGCCGTGGCAAGTATCATTCGGGGCAAAACCTGGTTGATTCCTCTGGCGTTGGCATCCGTCCTGTCATTGATCATCGGCCTGACGTGGAACGCCGGTGGTCTTCGTTGGGAGGCCCTTTTCACCGCAGTCGCCGGCTTGAGTTTCGGTGGCGGGCTGATTTGGGGTGTTCGGATAATTGGCGGGCACGCATTGGGAGTCGAGGCCATGGGCTTCGGCGACGTGACGTTGATGGCCATGATCGGCTCGTTCTTAGGGTGGCAGCCGGCCTTCCTGATCTTCTTCATGGCGCCATTCTCGGCGCTGTTGATCGCGGTCGTCCAATGGGCCGTGACGGGCGACCGGCACATTGCCTTCGGGCCCTATCTTTGTCTCTCGACGTTGATCCTGATGCTTGGCTGGGATCGCATTTGGACCCATTGGGCCCGAGACATGTTTGCGCTCGGCTGGTTCATTCCAGCCATCCTGGTCTGCTGCCTGATACTCATGGGCGGACTGCTTTGGCTTTGGCGTCTGTTCCGTCAGGCCGTCTACGGGTTCTAGCGATTGAACGGCTCACTACGATGATCCGGGTCTCCTCCCGTTTGGTTCAGTCAAACCGGGAAGCGTGCCGATATCGGCGATGCGGTTGATTTTCCGATCGGGGCGGCGAGCGGCACGGCGCCATCATGGGCAGTTTCCTTTCAGAGATCTGAAATATGGCCTGGTTCGAGTCGGTGGACGATCTGGTCCGCGGTGCAGGTCGCTTGAGACGTCGTCGGTACGGCGTGATCGTCATGAAGGACCAGTGGCTCTCAGCCATCCATCTGCGCCCCTGGCCAAGGATCGTCACACTGACCGGCTCACTCTGGCTGGGCCGTAAGGCCGAACAGCGAGTGCTAAGCGACCAATGCTGGCTGTACTATAATCAGCCCCGCCGATTTCCCGATTTCCTGACCATCAAGTACATCGTCTCGGGCAGCCGAACCACGCTTCGCACCCTGCGAGGCGCCCTGGTCGTGCTCGACGAAATCGCTCGACTCAAACATACCGACGCCACGGTTTGCGAAATCGCCAATCGACGGATCTCGGACCGCCTCCTGAAACGCTGGGGATGGGAGCCGCATGTCCCGTCGAGCCGTCGCCGTCACTTCATCAAACGCTTCTACGGGGATTATCAACCCCCCAACGAAGCCTATGGACTCTGCCGGGCCACGGCCCACCTTTCGCACCCTCCGGCACGCGAACGCCCTTCGACACTCGAAGGGCCTGCCGTACCGGCGGTTCCCATCTGGCCCCTCGACCCACTTTCCGATCATTGGACGCCGGGATCGTCCGCACCACCACCCCTCCATGAGAGGGGAACCGGCGATTCGACCTTGTGATGACCGTGGCAGCTTGCTACGATCCGCGCGAATCGGGAGCGGAATTGTAAGCGGAGACGTCCCATGGAGTGCAAGCCTGATCCACACGGTCTCGTCAACACGAGCCACGATCGTGGGTGCCGTCGCGGATCGCCGATCACCCTGGCTGTCGGGTGCGGAGCGATCGTGTTGATAACGAGTTTAGGCTGCGGTCAGAAGACGTTTTTGGCCAACCAACCCGCTTCCGCGTGGCAGTCACCTGCCTCGCCCGTCGCGTCACAGGTACAGGAACTGCAGCGGCGCGTGAGCGAATTGGACACGAGCAATCGAGACCTGCACACGCAAGTCGCGCAAGCACAGCAGCAAACGAATATCTTTCGCGAGCAGGCTCAACTTCTTCAGAAGCAACTCAAAGACACGGCCACACAACTCAACGAAACTCAGACGGCCCGACAAACGGCAGAGACCCAGGCACGATCCCTCGAAGCATCCGTCCGCCGGAACGGGGGTGCGGTCATTACCGCAAATAATAGTATCCAACGGTCGCTGACGAAGGTCGATATCCCGGGTGTTCACGTGCGCCAGGAACAGGACGTGATTCGGATCGAGCTCTCGGCCGATCGGCTGTTCCAAAGGGGATCCACACAAATTCTCCCGTCCGCCTATAGCTATTTGGACCAGGTGGCCAACGCCGTCGCCAAGAACTACGCCCGCCAGCGCGTCGCCATTGAAGGCCACACCGATAGCGGGCCCACCCCAATGGGGGCTGGCATGACAAATCACGAGTTATCCGTGCGACAGGCGGTTACCGTCTTCGAGGTTCTGACCCGTCGAAACCGCCTGCCCGCTCGACAACTCTTTGTGCTCGGATTCGGGGCGAATTACCCCCGGGCGTCAAACGCAACCGACGCCGGACGAGCGCAAAATCGGCGTGTCGAACTCGTCATTTACCCCGAGTCGATCGACTCCTGAACGCCGGTCCGACGGGCACATTCTTATCCGTCGTGAGAACACGCCGAAGGATGGTGAGGGCATCGTCGTAAATCGTCGCGAGATCTGGAGCGACGGCGATTAGACCATACGAACCAACCCGTGCTCGCCGCCGAAAAACTGCAGCGGCGCTCGCTTGACAGTGCACTGGGATGGCTGTATTGTGACGAGATTAAAATCACAGTAAGTTGTGGTTTTAGAACGTGTTCGAGCGATTCTGTGTCCGCCAACCTGCTTCGTTTGGAGCGGGCCGTTTTTTTGTTGCTGCCAGGATAGGGACCAGGCAGATGGCCAATTTGGCTTTGCAGGGCCTCTCCAAGCAGTTTAACGACGGCCAATGGCTGCGGTCCCGGTTCAATGTGGCCGGGCGAAAACGGATGGGGCGAGACGGGGATCTGCCCGACACGCGCCCCTACGCGGTTGACCGAGTGGATCTGGAGATCGAACACGGGCGATTGTTGGTCGTATTGGGTCCGAGCGGGTCCGGCAAGACCACGTTGTTGCGATTGGTAGCAGGATTAGAAAGGCCCACGAGCGGGACGATTCGACTCGACGGCCAGGACGTGACGACCAGCGCTGCACGGCAGCGGAACGTGGCACTGGCGTTTCAGGATGGCCTGTTGTATCCGCACTTGTCGGTAGCCGGGAACCTGGCGTTTCGTTTGCGGTTACGGCGGTCGTGCGGTGGTCGAGCGCGAAGTTTGGGCCAGTGGACTGGACGGCTTCGGAGCGGACGGGGCGAATCGGCCCGGATCGCCCGGCGGGTTCGACGTGCGGCACGGACGTTGGATATTGAACATTTGCTCGACCGCTCACCCCAGTCGTTGTCTGGCGGGGAGCGGCAGCGAGTTGCCCTGGGAAGGGCTATCGTCCGCCGTTCGGCGGCGTTTTTGTTGGATGAGCCCCTGGCGGGGCTGGACGGACCGCTGCGAGCGGCCCTTCAGCAGCGCCTCGTGACGTGGCAGAGACGGCACAGGGCGACCGTGGTTTGGGTGACTCATGATCAGGCCGAAGCGTTGGCAGTGGCGGATCAAGTGTTGGTGATGCGTGAGGGAAAACGGGAGCAATTCGGAACCCCTCGACAGGTTTACGACGAGCCGGAGAATGTATTTGTGGCCTCCTTCGTGGGCGCCCCACCGATGAACTTGCTGAGAGGGCATTGGCGAATCGCTCGGGGAGTCCAGCCTTTGGGGGCGCCGTCAGGCTCGGGCCAGGTTCGGCCGACGGGAGAGAGCTCGTGGGTTACGTGGGATGGGAGTGGATGGCAGTGGTCTTGGCGAGCGGCCGGTGATGCGAGAGGAAGTCAAGTCGAAGGCCGGCCAAGGTCCGAACAACCGGTCGTATTGGGAATGCGGCCCGATCGATTGAAAATCGTTGCCGCACGCGGCGACGCGATGCCCTGGTCGGACGAAGAGCACGCTCGATCGGATGTGATGGCCAACGGCGGACGGACGGACGTGATCGACGGCCGTACGGCGCGGGCCGACCAGTGGGCTCGTGTGACCGACGTGCGATGGATGGGAGATGTGACCTGGTTACGGCTGCAACCCGAATTACGCGTTGCCGAACGATCTGGCAAGAAGGCGAGTGCCGAAGAACTGCTCGTCGCCGAATCGGGCCGGGCGCGTGTCGGTCGCGGCGATCGTGTCTCGGTCGAGGTGGATGTGCGGGACATGCACTGGTTTGATGGCCAGACGGGCCGAAGGCTCTGACCGGCGCCGCGCGGCAAGCGGACTCGACGGTCAACGACCGATCGTGCGAAACGAGGGTGGGGAAGACCTCAACGAAAGAAGACTGGGACAATATGAATCCTAACGAATTGTTGCGAATCGTCGATTCTTTACATCGCGACAAGAACATCGAGCCCGAAATCGTCTTTCAGGCGATTGAGGCGGCTTTGGTGATGGCCGCCAAACGGCAATATGGAGAAGAATCGGACATCGTCGTGCAGATCACTCGGGATTCGGGGGCCATCCAGGCGATGCATGATGGCGAGCCATTGGATCCCGAGGAGATGATCGGGCGGATCGGAGCGCAGACGGCCAAGCAGGTGATCATCCAGAAGATCCGCGAGGCTGAGCGGGACGCCCTGATCGAGGAATTCGAGGAGCAAATCGGTCAGCTCGTGTCCGGAGTCGTCCAGCGATGCGAGGGCGGGGCCGCGACGGTCGCCTTGGCGAGCTTAGAGGCGATCCTGCCACGCGGCGAACAGATCCCGGGCGAGTCGCACCATGCGAACGAGCGCGTGCGAGCGATTGTTGTGGAAGTCAAGCCTCAAGGCAGTCGTGTCAAGGTTATTCTCAGTCGTACGCGCCCCCTGTTCGTGCAGCGGTTGTTCGAACAGGAAATCCCGGAAATTGCAGAAAACGTGATCTCGGTAAACGCAATTTCGCGAGAGCCGGGTTACCGCAGCAAAGTGGCGGTCAGCAGCAGCGATCAACGGGTCGACTGCGTGGGCGCATGCGTCGGCGTACGAGGAAATCGGATTAAGAATATTGTCGACGAGTTGTCCGGCGAGCGGATCGATATCGTCCGGTACGTCGATGATCCGGAACTGCTGATTCCCAATGCACTCCAGCCGGCCGAAGTCGACCAGGTGCTCTTGTGTGACATGATCGGCCGCGCGATTGTCCTGGTTCGAGAAGATCAACTGTCGTTAGCCATCGGCCGTCGAGGACAAAACGTCCGGCTGGCAAGTAAGTTGTGCGGCTGGGATATCGAAATCATGACGGCCGACGAGCTGGACGAGCAAATCGAACGGGCCGTCGATGGGTTCGCCGTGCTCGATGGTGTGGACGATGAATTGGCTCAAGCCCTGGTCGAACAAGGGTATTTGTCCTACGATGACCTGTCGGTTATCGAGCCGGACGCGTTGATGGAAATGGGTGGACTGTCGGCCGAGCAAGTCAATGCGATCGTGACCGATGCCGAAACCCGCGCCGAGGAGGCCGAGCAGGCGGCCGTTGCCGAACGGCGACGACAACGCGAAACACAGGCCAGCGCCCCCGCCCAGCCGGAAAGCCAATCGGAAGGCCAGCCGGAATCGGGAAGTGACCCGGAGGCAACCAGCGAAACGGCCCAAGCCGGAGCGTCGGACGCGGGACCGACGGAGACCGGACAGGCACCGGGTGACGAGCAAGCGGACGGTCAGGTCGTCAAAGAGCCGGCCGAGTTGACAGGCGAAGACGGCGCATTGGATTCCAACGCAGCGGGTGTCGAGGCGAGTGACACCGATTCGGATGACGCTGACACCGCTGACGCTGAGACTGAAACCGCTGACGCTGAGACTGAAACCGCTGAGACGGAAGTCACGGATACCGAGAAGAGCGGCAACATAGGAGAGTGACGCGGGGCCGAGTGCGGACGGGAGGCCGGAGAGGGGGGACCGCATCGTGCGAGCTCGGATGCGGTCCGACAACGTCCTCCCCTGCGTTCGGGGGTTGCGTTGGCCTGATCGAGATGGGGGCGGGGACGAAGGAGCTCTTTTTGCCTATAATGTCGGTTTGCTCGGTGGATCTGAGCAAATGACGCTGGGTCGCGAATTGTCGGTCGGTTGACCGATGGCGACCGGACGTTTCCACGGTGAGTGGAAACACCGCACAACATAGGAGATCGCGGACATGATTTGACCTAGGTGATCACCGGACGCGCCGGCCAGACGCCTTTCATGTCGGCCGAAGCGACCATCAAAGGGAGGGCGCACGTGCCCATTCGTATTTACGCGTTAGCCAAGGAACTGAAGATTGACAGCAAGGAGCTGGTTGATATCTGTACGAAGGCAGGTATTACTGGCAAAGGGTCTGCGCTGGCGAGTTTGGACGATGACGAATTGGCGAAGGTCAAATCGTTTCTTGACAGCGGCTCTGACAAACCGCCCGCGGCCTCCGGGGCTCCAGGTACTGGGGGAACACCTGGGAGGGTGAGTCGGATCGGCCGAGGCGCCCTTAAGGGGCGAAGTGGGTCAGCCGCGGGCCAAGACCCGGTGGATGCACAGCCGTTTACGCGCGACGACTATATTGCGCCCGGGTCGTCGGGCGGCAAGATTAAGGTGATCGCTCCTCGAGTTCCACAACCTCAGCCCGACGCGGAACCTCCAGCGCCGGAAATCGACGCTCCCACCAGCGATCCGGCCGTCCCCGTGGCCGATGGCGAAGCGGCGATTGCTGCAAGCGAGCGCCCATCCGATCCGGCAGTGGCCGCACCAGATGCCACGGAGCCGGTCACCGAACCAGCGGCCGCGGAACCAGACACCGGAGAGCCGACGGTCGCCGACCCGAAAGTGGCGCCGAGCGCCGATTCGGGGCCGGAGGTCGAATCGTCGGCAGCTGCGTTGCTCCGACCGGACGAGCCGCTGGCACCGCCGAGTCGCGAGATCTCAACCTCACTACCTCGGCCAAAGAAAAAGAAGGAAGCGCTCGCCCATCGGAAACGCAAGCGCCGAGCGCCCGTCATCAACGTGGCCCCGCTACCTCAGGTTAAGCAACCGGCGGCCAAGCCGGCGGAGCCGAAGGCTCAGAAACCGGATATCCGGCTGCCCAAGGATGCGATGACCAAGCGGAAAGGCGATCGACCGCTCCCACCGGGTCATCTTGCTGCCCAAGGCCGCCCGACACGAGGCCCCGCAACGCCCGCCGATCGTGCCCCGGCAGGCGACGAGTCGTCAGGCAAGGGGAAAGGACGACGAGGGGGGGGGCGTGAAGAGAGCCAAGGCAAACGCGGATTGGCCGGAATGGCCAGCACTCGGCAGGACCGCAAGGTGCGCCGTACGGCGCGGCGTGTTCGAGGTGGAAGGGACGACGAGGGCGGATATCGGCGACGGCGGACCCTGGTCCACAAAGGAACCAATACGGCAGCTCCTCGCAAAGGCAAGGTAGCCTTGGAGTTGCCTTGCACGGTCCGAAGTTTCTCAGAGGCGGCCGGCGTCAGTGCGGCTCAGGTATTGAAGGTCCTGATGGGCATGGGCCAGATGACGACGGTCAATTCGCAGATCGACGACGAAGTCGTTGAGATCCTGGCAGCCGAACTGGGAGTGGAACTGGAGTTCAAGCAGCAGGAATCGCTCGAAGAGTCGGTCATCACGGCCATTCGCGATGCGACGGACAGTCCGGAAGACCTCGTACCGAGGCCGCCGGTCATCACCTTCCTCGGGCACGTGGACCATGGCAAAACGTCCCTGCTCGACCATATCATTGACAGCAATGTCGTCGCCGGCGAAGCCGGCGGGATCACTCAACATATCCGCGCCTACCAGATTGAGAAAAACGGCCGAAAGATATCATTCGTCGATACACCCGGGCACGAGGCATTTACGGAAATGCGAGCACGCGGTGCCAACGTGACCGACGTCGCTGTGTTGGTGATCGCTGCCGACGATGGCATCATGCCTCAGACCGAAGAAGCAATCAGTCATGCTCGAGCGGCCGAGGTCCCGATTGTCGTCGCTCTCAACAAGATCGACCTGGCCGGGGCGGATGCCAATCGAGTGATGACGCAAATGACGGAGTACGAACTGACCCCCAGTCAATGGGGAGGAGACGTTGAAGTCATTGAGACCAGCGCATTGTCCGGTCAGGGTATCGACGAGCTGCTTGAAACTCTCTTGACAATCGCCGACATGAACGAGTACTCGGCCAACCCCGAGCGCGCCGCGATGGGCAGTTGCCTGGAGGCCCAGCAGGAAGGCAGCCATGGAGTGGTGGCAAAACTGATCGTCAAGAATGGCTCGCTCAACGTCGGCGATGTCGTGGTTTGCGGCGTCGCCTTTGGTCGCGTTCGGGCCATGTATGATACAATGCGACCGCAGGAGCGCATTGAGTCGGCCGGACCGTCAATGCCGGTAAATATCACGGGTTTTGATATTGCTCCCGAAGCGGGCGAACCGTTCTATGTCCTGCCTGACATAGCCCAGGCACGACAGATCGCTGAGAACCGGGAGTCGGCATCCCGCCGCCAGTCGCTGGCCGGCAATACGATTCGCGTCTCGTTCGAAGAGTTCCAACGGCGACTATCCGAAGGCAGGTTGAGCGAAACTGCCGAAGTGGTCACGCTGAACCTGATCATCCGAGCCGACGTACGAGGCTCAATCGAGGCGATCCAGAAGGAACTTGGCAAGCTCGAGCACCCCGAGGTTCAAATCCGAATCCTTCATGCCTCGGTCGGAGCGATCTCGATCGCTGACATCACCTTGGCACATGCCTCGCAGGCAGTTGTCATCGGCTTCAACGTGATACCCGACGATGCAGCCAGAACACTTGCTGACGAGCGGGACGTCGAAATCCGTCGCTACGATGTGATCTATAAAGTTACCGACGATATCCGGGCATTGCTCGAAGGAAAACTGAAGCCCGAGGAACGGACGATCGAACTCGGCCAGGCCCTGGTCAAACAGGTCTTCTCGATCAGCCGGGTCGGCGCGATCGCCGGTTGTTATATTGTTCGCGGCACAATGGAGCGTGGGTGTCGAGTTCGCCTGCATCGTGACGGCAAGGCGATCGGCGATTACGAACTGGAGTCTCTCCGACGTGAGAAGGAGGATGTCAAAGAGACGCGGGCGGGCATGGAATGCGGTATCAAGCTGAGTGGCTTCAATGACGTCAAACAAGACGACGTCCTGGAAGCATACAAGATCGAAGAAATCGCGCGGACATTGTAATCGGTCAGCTCCTCTGATGAAACGGCCACCGTTCGTTTCACCGGCGACTGACAAGCCTCGCTACTCGGTGACAAGTTGATGACATCGCGACGATTACTGAAAGCTGCCGAAGCCATTCGCGAAGTCGTCAGTATGGCGATTCTGACCGAATTGAGAGACCCTCGAATTCAAGACGTGACCGTAACCTACGTCGAGGTCTCCGGCGATATGCGCCAGGCCAGGGTGAAAGTCTCCGTGATGGGAGACGAGGCGAAACAGGCGCTGTCACTTCGCGGACTGCAGAATGCCTCCGGGTTTCTCCAGCAGAAAATCGCCCGGCGCATCGATACTCGATATGTGCCCCGATTGAAGTTCGTCCTCGATCAGGGTGTCAAACGCTCGATCGAAGTCAGCCAACTGCTCGACCAGTTACTGCCGGATGCCGAGGGTCCGCCGCCCGGGGAACACGAATTGTCCGATAGGAATTCACCCGACCGGGAGCAATCCGGCCAGCCCGAAGGAATCGGCGACGAGCATTCGGACCTGCCGCCGGCCACCCAATCGCTCCCGCAACAGAATGATACGGATGACCGTGTGGTGCCCTGACCTGCGGTTCCGCCGCCCGTCGGCCCGATCGGTGAATGGTGCGCCGACGAAAAACGGTCAAGGAATGGTGGCACGACCAGGGATGAGTCGTGCCGTAGTGAGTCGGTTCGTCGGGCAACCGTCCAACGGACCGGCTGAGTAAGATTGCCTGAGACGCATCCCCTATCCCCTTAGAATTCGATCCGTTGCATGACTACTTTCAACCGAGCTGACCGACTTAAGAACACGTTCCGAGTTCTCAAAAAACGTTACAAGCCGGTCGCTCCGACCGATCGCAGTGTGCTCGAGCACATGCTCTATGCCTGCTGCCTCGAACATGCACCGTTCGAGGCAGCGGACGAGGCATTCGCTCGACTGCAACAAACGTACTTCGACTGGAATGAAGTCCGAGTTACGACTGTTTCCGAACTGGCCGACATCATGAGCGTCCTCCCCGCTCCCTTGCAGGCTGGTGCCCAGTTGCGTCGATCGCTTCAGTCGGTCTTCGAGAGCTTCTACTCGTTCGACCTCGAAGAACTCAAGAAAGAGAACATCGGAAAAGCCGTCAAACAGCTCGAACGATTGACGGGCGTTACCGGGTTCGTGATCGCCTACGTCACTCAGAACGGACTCGGAGGACACCGTGTCCCCTTCACCTCGGAGACCGTCGAAACTCTACGTGTGCTCGGCGTGCTCAGCGATCGTGAAGCGGAAAGGAAGAATGTCCCCGGACTGGAACGGGCCATATCGAAAAACCACGGGATCGAGTTCGGATCGCTGTTGCATCAACTGAGCATCGATTTTGCATCAGCACCCTTCTCGCCACGCGTGCGAAAAATCTTCCTCGAGATCGCCGCGGATGCCAGTCAACGATTCCCCAAACGAAGCAGCCGAAAGAAAACCCCTGCCGCCGATTCTCGGCGACCGGCGAAGTCGGCCGGTTCGAAATCACGTGAAGCGAAAAAGACCGGAGCCAAGAAACAGGGCCCGAAGAAACAAGCTCCAAAGACACAGGGGTCAAAGACTAAACGTTCCAAGACACCGGGAACCAAGTCTGGTACGACGGCCGGATCGAAAAAGTCGGCACGAAAAACCACACCGGACAAGAAGAGCGCTCGACCGGCAAAGAAAACGCCCAAAACGACTGCCAAGAAAGTTACGAAGAAGAAGCTGGCCGGTGCCGCAAAGAAGAAGCCGACCAAGAAGTCGGCTACGACTCGATTGACCAAGAAAAAGCCCAGATGAATCGGCGCGGTGCTTTACCCTGCCTGACCGAGAGGAGCATGCCATGCGATTGTGCCGGGCGTATGCCGTCGCTTGCCTGCTGATCGGAGCGTCGCTGCCCACCCATCGGCTTTCCGCTCAACTGGTCGAGGACGCTGCCGCACACCAACACCAGAGTGTGGT
>CAYNDU010000010.1:0-27369 GCA_964395615.1 uncultured Pirellulaceae bacterium
GCCGGGCGCATTCCCAAAAAGCTCTACGCGACGGCCAGCAGCCCAACTTCAGGCACCATATCGCCCCAGTCCCCGTAATGCTCGACCCGCTAGAAATCCTCGGTCCCGACGGCCGCATCGCCCAACGATTGGATCACTATGAGCGCCGCCCCGAGCAGCTCGAAATGGCCGACTCGGTAGCCCGTGCGCTCGCCGAGCAACAACATCTGGTAACGGAAGCCGGAACGGGAGTAGGAAAGAGCTTCGCCTATCTTGTGCCGGCGATTTTGATGACTACCGAGCTTCGTGATCCGGACGATCCGCCGGTGCGCATGGTCGTTTCGACGCACACGATCAGCTTGCAGGAACAACTGTTACAGAAGGACCTGCCCCTGCTCAACAGTGTCATTCCCCGCGAATTCACGGCGGTCCTTGTCAAGGGCCGAGGGAATTACGTCAGCTTGCGCCGGTTGGAGTTGGCGATGACTCGAGCGCCGACACTGTTCGATGAGCAGAGAGAGTTGAACGAACTGCAGGGTATCGCCGAGTGGGCAACTAAGACAACGGATGGATCGTTGAGCGATATGCCGACGCGTCCGTCGCCCGGAGTTTGGGACGAAGTCAAGAGCGACAACGGCAATTGCCTGGGCCGCAACTGCCCTCGGCATGAGCGCTGTTTCTTCTATAAAGCCCGGCGCCGTGTTTTCAACGCTCAATTGCTGGTCGTCAACCATGCGATCTTTTTCAGTGACCTGGCCCTGCGCCGACACGGCGCCACGATTCTACCACCCTATGACGGAGTGATCTTTGACGAAGCCCATACACTCGAAGCCGTGGCCGGCGATCACCTCGGCGTGTCGGTCACGTCCGGCCAGGTCCGTTACATTCTGAACAAGCTCTATAACGATCGAAAAGAGCGAGGATTACTCGTCTTTCACGACCTGCCCGACTCCCGAAAACAGGTCCTCCGCTGTCAACAGGCGAGCGACGAGTTTTTCGAACGGATTCGCCAATGGCGTGAACTCGACGCCGCCGATAACGGTCGCGTCCGCACCGCACGGCAATTCAAAAACATGCTCGGCCCGGAACTCTGCAAGGCGTCCGAACAACTGCGGCAATTCGCGCCGTCGCTGGCGGACGAATCGAACCGAAAAGACCTCCTGTCAGCCGCCGATCGACTGGACAACCTGGTCCATTCACTCCAACACTGGATTGAGCAGGCAGATGGGGATGCCGTCTATTGGGTTGAGGCCTACCCGTCCCGCCGGCGAGCGCCCTTCGTGAAACTCGGCTCGGCGCCCATCGATATTGGTCCGGTTCTGCGTGAGCATCTGTTCGAGAACACAAAATCCGTCGTCTTCACCAGCGCTACGCTGACGGTTGGACGGCCACCTGGTTTTGAGTTCTTCCGTTCGCGCATCGGACTGACGCAAGCCGATGAAAAACACCTTGGGAGCCCCTTCGATTTTCGCCGGCAAGCCAAGTTGATTCTTGTCGCCAACATGCCCGACCCGGCGACCCAGAAACTTGAATTCGAACGAAAGTGCCTTGCGATGGTGCGCCGCTACGTTGAACGGACCTCAGGTCATGCCTTCGTGCTGTTCACCAGCTACCAGTTGATGCGCACCTTGGCTTCCCAACTGACCGGCTGGCTCACGCAAAATAACCTGGCACTCTACAGCCAGGCAGAAGGGTTGCCCCGTTCGGAGATGCTCGCTCGGTTCAAGAAAAACCCGCAGGCTGTCCTGTTTGGTACGGACAGCTTCTGGCAGGGCGTCGATGTCCCCGGCGATGCGCTGCAGAATGTCATCATCACAAAACTCCCTTTCAGCGTTCCCGATCAACCGCTGCTTCAGGCGCGGCTGGAATCCATACGAAACGCGGGCGGTAATCCGTTCATGGATTTCCAGCTTCCCGAGGCCGTGATCAAGTTGCGGCAAGGCTTCGGGCGACTTATTCGCTCGCAGCGCGATCGAGGCATCGTCGTGATCCTCGACCCGCGGGTTCGAACCAAACCGTATGGATCGGTCTTTCTGCAATCGTTGCCCGATTGCGAAGTCGTGGAAGAAACGTGCTGAGCCGAACGCTCGTCACGCATTCGCCCCAGCCCTGAATACTCCTCGGCCGTGAATACGCCCCATCTCTCTGTGCGCCAAACTCACTTTGCGCCAAGCTCACTCAGGGAGCCAGCGGAAGACCGTCGACATCGCGGACCTGACCGGCAAAGATGAATATGACGTCAATCAGCTGCCAGATGCCACAGCCACCGCAGGTGATCATCATCAACAGGCCGATCCCGATATGACCAAGGTAGAGCCGGTGGATTCCGCTAAAACCTACCAACGGCATGAGCAGGCCGAGTAAGCCTGCGACGAGCCGAGATCGTTGACTGTAGCGTTGTCGACCGAAGGGTTCGGTCCCGGTTGGAGCCGATGTGGGCCGAGCTGCCTGCAGCGGCTGCTGAACCAGTTGGGGGAATTTTTGGGACGCCCCAACCCACCGCCCGGTCGCTTCCGGCGCTACCGAGCAACTGGCCGTCACACGCCCCTCGTCGACCCATTGGGATAACTGGTCGAATTCGACCGGGCCGTAGACTCGCCCCTCCTCCGTCCGCAACAGCCAACCGGCGGAAGTCGACGTTGAGGGCCCGGACGCCGCACTGCCGACTGTCAAGAACCGACTGCATTTTGGGCAGCGGACGGTCCGATCCGTGTTCTCACTGAGGATTCTCAGCACGTGCTGACAATGGGGACACTCCACGTGGATCGAGTCGGTCATGGGGACCACAATCTCCTTCTTCCAGACTGGTTTCTCGTAGACTGGTTTCTCGTAGACGACTGGTTTCTCGCAGACTGATTTCTCGGGGCGGCTGGCATGGGGATGCCGGCACGCGGCCTCGGAGACGCCCCCCAAAATATGGGAAAACGTCGCCGGACGCCGGGCGACCTGGCAGGCAATTCGCTTGCGACGGGCCTTTCTTGGACGAGCCTGGGCAATGATTCTGGTTCGTCGAAAGGGTGACGGCGGGGCGTAAGCCGGGATTTTCTCAGGGATTCGAGCGCTCGACACACTGCAAAGGACTGCTTAAAGTAGAGTTTTGGCCCATTGACGGGTCCGGCGTCTTCCTTTTCCAGTCACGACGCGCCGGATGCAGCCACTTTGCCTGGGCCTCTGCCACGGGTTGCAGAGATCGTTCGCTGTACGGGATGAGTGCTTCTATGCTTGCCAACCGTGTGATTCCCTGTTTGGACGTCGACGAGGGTCGCGTTGTGAAAGGGACCAATTTTGTTCAATTGCGCGACGCGGGCGACCCGGTCGAAGTCGCGGCCCGATACGAGCAGGAGGGTGCGGACGAACTCGTGTTTCTGGATATCACGGCCAGTCATCAGAAGCGGGATATCACGATCGACGTGGTCCGCCGCACGGCCGAACAGATCATGATGCCGTTAACGGTTGGGGGTGGCATCCGGACCAGTGACGACATCCGGGCCCTTCTCAATGCCGGTGCTGATAAGGTCTCGATCAACTCGGCCGCCTGCCGCCGTCCTGAGTTTATTCGGGAAGCGGCCGAGCGTTTTGGAAGCCAGTGCATCGTGGTCAATATTGACCCGAAGCGAGTGGATCGGGACGGCGTGGAGGTCTGGGAAGTTCACATAAACGGCGGTCGGCTGCCGACAGGGCTCGAGGCCGTCGAGTGGGCATGCCGAGTCGAATCGCTTGGCGCGGGAGAAATCGTTTTAACGAGTATGGATTGCGATGGAACGAAGGACGGTTACGACCTGGAGATCACGGCGGCCGTCAGCCAGGCGGTTTCCATTCCAGTCGTGGCCAGTGGGGGAGCCGGTTGTCCGGAACACCTGGCGGACGCGATCATCGATGGGAAGGCGAGTGCCGCCTTGGCGGCCAGCATTTTTCATTTCGGCGAATATTCCATTCGCCGAACGAAACAGGTCATGTTGGAACGGGGAATCCCGGTGCGACTGTAGGAAGGATGTGAATCATGTCATTGGCAGATGCCGACAATCTTCTTCATGAAGATAAGGACGCGGAATTGGAGATCGATCTCGAGGACCGGTTCCTGAAGAAGGCCGAGGAACTCGAGGTCGACAAGTATTTCCGGGCGCTCGTCAAGCTGGAGGGCAGCGACCTGCACATGAAGGTCGGTCAGCCACCGATTGTGCGAGTGCATGGAAAGCTCAAACCGTTAAATCGCGGACCGATTGACACTCGGGAAATGTGCCGTTTGTTGCTCCCGATGATGAATAAGCGGCATCGAGCCATATTTGACCACAACGGAGGTACCGACTTTGCCTATTCCGTCGACGTCGACGGAGAGACGTGGCGGTTCCGTGTCAACATGTTGACACAGATGGGTTGTCCCGGGCTGGTAGCTCGGCGCGTCAGCAACTGGATCCCCGACTTTTCCGGACTCCATCTGCCTCCCATTATGGAAGATCTTTGCAAATACGATCAGGGCATGATCTTGCTGGCCGGCGTGACCGGTTCCGGAAAGACGACCACGATCGCCTCGATGTTGAATTGGGTCAACGCCCATTATTCGAAGCATATCCTGACGCTTGAGGATCCGATTGAGTTCGTCTACACCGAGGACAAATGTCTGATCAATCAGCGAGAGGTTGGGGAGGACGTGATTGATTTTGGAATCGGCATGAAGCATGCGGTTCGCGAAGATCCAGACGTGATGCTCGTCGGAGAAATGCGTGACGAAGAGACGTTTATGACGGCAATTCACGCCGCAGAGACCGGACACCTGGTCTTCGGAACGATTCACGCATCGACGGCACCGACCACGATCGGCCGGATCCTCGACTTATTCCCCGAGGAAATGCACAATGCCATTCGCAGCGCTATCGCTTTCAACATGAAAGCGATTGTTGCTCAGAAACTTCTCCCATCGATCCGGCCGGGCATTGGCCGCGTCCCGACGGTGGAAATCATGATCTTCACGCCGACGATCAAGAAATTGGTCCTGGAAGGCCAAGACGCAAAACTCCCCGATGCGATTCGCATCGGTGCTGAAGAAGGCATGCAAGACTTTACCATGAGCCTGAAGCAACTGGTCGATGACCAGTTGATCGATCGTCCCACGGCGTTCGAAGTCGCGCCCAATCGTGAGGCGTTGAAAATGGCACTCAAGGGCATCAACGTATCGCAACCTGGAATCCTATGATGTTTCGCACCGTTGTCGTTTCGCTCGGTTCCTGTGGCCTGCTATTGTCACTCGCGGGCGTCGGTTGGTCGCAAGAATGGCCCCACTATACGCAGAATCCGCTCGAACGCGGCCCAGGAGATTATCTCGCCTGGTACAAGATCCTGTTGACGTTTCTGGTCGTACTCCCGTGGGTTCGTACGACCGATTGGATCAATCGGGATACGATCGAACTCGGAGATCGAATTGAATTGCCGTCAGAAGTCTGGAACCCGATCGTCGTGTTCACTTTCCTGGCTGCGTTCCTTCTGCTGCTGATGATTCCGATCTTTCCCGTCGGGTTCTCCATTCTGATCGTGGCCTACGTAATTCCATTGATAACCTATATTCTGCTGCGAAACGGTCGTGTCAACGACGACGAAAAAGTTCTGACGCCATCCCATCTCAAGCAGTGGTTCGCCTCGATCGCAACTGGAAAGAGGAAGAAGAAGAAGGACACGGCTCATATTGCTGAAGCGGGGCCGTCGATGCAAATCGCCGCCGAGGGGGGGACGGACACGGAGAACCAGTCGCATCTGGTTATGGCTCGGCAATCACCCGGCTTTGTACTGACCAAAGAGCTCATCGCCGATGCCGTACACCGTCGTGCCACGCGGGTGATGCTCGACTACACCAAAGAATCGGTCGGCACCCGCTACGATATCGACGGGATCTGGCATGTGGTAGAGCCGCGCGATCGGGAGTCGGGCGACGTGCTGTTGGCCGTGATGAAGAAACTCTCGTGCTTGAACATGGATGAGCGACGGGCCAAACAAGTGGGCCACTTCCAGGCCAAATTTGAGGGAAACAAGTTCACCGTGCATCTGGCGAGCCAGGGAACCAAGACGGGCGAGCGAGCCGTCGTTGAATTGGAGCCGAACAAGCTGCCGTTTTCCTCGCTCGATGACCTGGGGATGCGCGACAATATGCGCGACGAACTCAAAGAGTTCCTCGGAAGCACCCAAGGATTCGTCCTGTTTAGCGCGATGCCCGGCGGCGGCCTGCAAACGACCTGGAATGTGGGACTCTCGGCAACTGATCGGTACTTGCGCGACTTCGCAGCGCTCGAACATCACGCCAAAAACTGGACGCACGTCGAGAATGTCGAGCTATTCACCTATGGCAGCAACGACGAGGAAACCGCCGAAAAAGTGCTCCGCACCGTACTCCTCCGGGAACCGGATGCACTGGTCCTGCCCGACCTGATCGATGCCACAATCGTCGATAGGGTCATCGAGGCCGTCAATCAGGACGGACGGTTTTTGGCCGGCGCCATCCGCTCCAAAGATGCTGCGGAAGCCCTCCTTCGAGTCGTGGCCATGCAGCCGGATGTCGAGAAATTTGCCCAGGCGACCACGGCGGTGCTCGGCCAGCGACTGGTCCGAAAGCTCTGCGAAACGTGCCGTCAAGCGTATGAGCCTCCACCGCAGTTGTTGCAGAAACTGGGAATTCCCGCCGGGCGTGTTGAGGTCCTGTTCCGTGAATATCAACCCCCACCGCCGGGATCTAAAAAACGCAAAGGAGAACCGGAAGTCTGTCCGGACTGCAGCGGAATCGGATACCGCGGCCAAACGGGCATCTTTGAGCTGATCAAAATGGACGAACCGATCCGCCAGGCTCTGGTCGGACAACCACAACTCGAAGTGATACGCAAATTGGCCCGCCAGGCCCATAACCCCACCTTGCAGGAAGAAGGCGTCCTGCTGGTCGCGCGCGGAATCACCTCGCTCAACGAACTACAGCGTGTATTGAAACAATAAACGGAAACGCACCCATGTTAACACTGGTCTTGTTGCTGATCTTCATCATCGTTGCCGGCGCGCTCTGGTTTCAGGGGCTGTGGAGCAACGTGATTACCCTAATCAATTTTCTCCTGGCCGGCCTTTTGTCCTTCAACTACTTTGAACCGGTCGCGTCGATGATCGTCAAGTCGCAACCCTCATATACCTACGTCGTTGACTTCGTTGTCCTGTGGGCCATCTTCGCCGCAAGCTTCGGACTGCTGCGTTTGTTTACGGATATTGCCTCGCGCAAACGAGTTGCCTTCCCCTTTCTTGTCGAGACCATTGGTCGCTCGGTTCTGGCATTATGGGTGGCCTGGCTGTTTGTCGGGTTCGTATGTGCCAGCCTGCACACGGCACCGCTCGGCCCTCATCCCATGGGCTTTCAACAGACACCCGCCGCAGGTAACTTTCTCGGCATGGCCCCCGGGAAACAATGGCTGGCCCTGATTCAAAGTCGCTCCCGCGGGACCTTTTCCCGAAGCGAATCCGATCCGAAAATGAAGTCGCCCCTTGAAGCCGATAAGAACCTCAACGTGCGCATGTTTGATCCGGAGAGCAAGTTCATTCTAAAGTACTACCAGCGACGAGCCGACTTTGCAGGCGTTGATGGCTATCGAGCTTCCCGGTAGCCGTCAGCGTTCCGTATACAGGAGAACCTCTTTTGACCGACTCGGCAGATTCCAATTCCGGTGCCACATCGTCTTCTCATGATGCGCCCGAATACGGCGCTGAAGCCGAGACGGAACAAAACGACTATCGGCCGCTAAGCAGTATGGCCGTTCTGACCTGCCTGGCCGGTGTCGCCAGCTTTCTGGCGATCCTGTCGCCCGTCCTCTGGGTTCTCCCAGCAATTGCGGTCGTTCTCGGACTCGCCGCCCTCCGCGAACTGCATCGTACTCCCGAAAGAACCGGTCGGCGTGCAGCACTCGCCGGAATCGCCCTGGCGCTGTTTTTCGGCAGCTGGGCACCGGTACGCTACCTGTCGAGACAGCGGACCATCAAACATTACGCTCGGCAATTCGCCGACGATTGGCTGGTTCTCTTTCGTCACGAGGAATTCTTCAAAGCCCACCAGCTGCAACTGTACAAGATGCAGCGCGCAGGCGGTGAAGTGTCGCTGAAGGAACACTACGAGAAGAACTCGATGGCGAAGACGGAATTGGATACGTTTTTCGAAGCCGACCCGGCCAAGAAAATGCGATCGATGGGAAAGAACGCGACCTTTCGGTTCGTTCGCACGGAGGCCATTGCTCCAGAGCCAACTCGGGACAGTGTGACGTTACGGTACGTGATGACCTACCGTGAGAAAGGGAAAACGCACGAAATGCCGCTGTTCATCGTGCTGCTGCGGGCACTTGACCTCGTTAACGGCGGCCACGACTGGCAAATCGAACGAGTGGCCTCGCCAATCGATGCAGCCGCCAGCTAGTTCGCAGAACGGAAACGGGCACCGTTGGCCAGGCTTGCGCCACCTTTTGCAAATGGTGGTCGGTCGCATGCAACAGAGGGGTACAGGCGAGTCGCCAGTACCTACGTTATCCATGACACTCGTGGTAAACCGGAGCGGCAAGAAAGTTCACCACGAGCGAGGATGTGCGCGGTTCAGCGATCCTATCCCTCTTTCTTGCCGGCGCCGTCGGCCTTTTTCGGATCCGTTGAACTCGCGTCGTCCTTCTTGACAGCGTCGTCCTTTTTGGCGTCGTCTTTCTTGGCGTCGTCCTTCTTGACAGCGTCGTCCTTCTTGACAGCGTCCTTCTTCGCGTCGTCTTTCTTGGCATCCGGCCTCTTAGCGTCGGACGACTTCACGTCGGACTTTTCTGCGTCGGTCTTCTTCGCGGCATCTGCGGGTGAATCATCGTCGTCCGGCGCCTCGATCGACGCGGTACCTCCGCCTCCACCAGCCGGGCGGCCACTCTTCTTTTCGCCGGCACCCTCAGGACGGCCGGGACGACCGCTCCCAGGTCGACCCTTACGATCTCCGTCACCAGCCATTCCGGCACCTGTGATCTGGCGCGGAACAAAATTCTCTAGTTCCTCTTCGGTCAACGGCTCGACGGCAATCGTTTTTTGCGGAAGTTGGTCGGGGCTGGGGCGCGAATTTGCAGTCGCAGAAAAAAGCAGCGGGAGTTTTCGGCCGGTGTAGACGACAAACAGGTCATACGTTCGATAGGGCAAACCACTGCGCCAGCTGTAGATTTCGATCTTGCCGTTGTCGAGATTCTCGATCTGGCTCGGCTCGCAACCGATCATCTCGTGAACTTCTTTGTCCGAAACGGTACCGTCCCCATCGGGATCTTTGATGCTGCCCTTCAAGAGCCCTTGAAGGAGGTTATCGGCCTTGGCGATCGCGGGGCGGGCGATGCTGTAGTCGTACAACAGTCCGCCGAGGGCGACGCCGAAGATGGCCAACAAAATGATCAGTCTCATTGGACTGGTCCTTCGGGCTGAAGGGTCGGACGGGCCAGAGGCGGCAGCGGGCCCCGGTGCAGATTGTGCATCACTCATGATTTTTCCTCGACTTCATCAAAGGGAACCAAATGATTCGATAAGAATAATGACGTTGGCCGGATGTTCTGCCGGTGCCACCAGTTTAATCGTCTGGGGGAGCTCGATCCAGTAGCAACAAGTCGAAACCGAGAGACGTGCCGTCTAGCGACTGCCTTGGAGAGCCATTCGGGCAACTCGACGCATTCTATCCAGCCCCACTCGGGCCACCTCCGCCGGATCCTGCTTCCAATACTCCCGATTGAAGAGCTCGAGTGACAGGAATCCGTCGAATCCGTTGCGGGCCAGTGAGGCGAGTGTCGGCCCCAGTGGAGCGATGCCGTCGCCGGGGTAGATTCGGTGGGAGTCGTTCAGTTCCGTACGGCCAGGGTCGGCCGGGTAGTCGTTCAGGTGAAATACTTCGATGGCCCGGCCGTCGATCATTGCCAGCCCATCGAGACTCGAACCTCCACGATAAATATGGTAGACATCGGGCAAGATCCGGGCAGCCTGGCTGCCGCTTTCGATGGCGACGAAGGCCAATTCTCCGAGTCGGCCGAGCGACTGCGAGGATCCCCACATTTCCAATTGCGGCGCCACGCCCTGCCGGGCTCCGATCTCGATTAATTCCCGATAGCGCTCAGCCATTGCCATCGGATCCAGGTGGACGCGGGTCGCTCCGGACGGGGGCGCCGCGATTCGAGGACAGCCGATCTGTCGTGCCAGGTCCATGTCGCGCAACAGGTCGTCACGACCCCGCTTTCTTTCCTCCGGATCGTCCACAATCCATCGTGCGAACCCGATGGCATTGACGGCCTCCAGGCCGGCATCTGCGATTTGCTTTTTGATATCGCTCAGCGACCCTTGCTCCTCCTGATGCCTCACGAGGTCACGTATCCAGACTTCGATTCCGTCGTAGCCCGCACCGGCCGTCAATTCGATGAGCTTTGGGAGCGATAACTTGGCTCCGCTGATCGTCGCCGTATTCAAGCAGAAACGCCAATCGACGGTCGAGGGCGAGCGTGCATCGGTGGGCGGTGCACCTTCGTCTGCCGGTACCTCTTTGCTAGCACCGATCGCGGCAGCCGTTCCGCAGACGCCGGTTAACAGCCACGATCGCCGGTCCATCATCGACTCTTTTCTCATATCCTTGCCCTTCCCCCGATTGCGTTAACTTTTCCCACTCCAGACCCTTCAAGGTGCGCGGCAACCGCCGATGACTGGTATCGTCGTCTCTCACCGTTCGCGTCCCAGAGTTATCATTGTGCCGCCTCAATCGTCCTCAAGAAACAGGTGGCTTCTCACGCCGTGCAAACCGGATAGCCAGCACCGAGATCAGAATCGCCGTAAGGGGCAGAACTCCCCGAGTAAACCAGTATCGGTAGGCTTCGAAATAGACCGACTGAGTTGCTTCGAGGAAGAGAAAGACGACATAGGCGACATAGAAGAACAGGAATCCGGTTCCGTCCCGACGCGAGATCTTCCAATTCGTGAAGAACAGCGGCCAGCAAGCAAGACTGGCCAGCAACATGATAGGAATGTCATACCGGGCCGCGTTCTCGGAGACGACAACCGGCTGAGGAGCCAACATGGCGCACGTTCCGAGAACCAGCAACAGGTTGAAGATATTACTTCCAACCACGTTTCCCGCAGCGATGTCACCATGACCACGGACGTTAGCGACGATGGACGCCGCGATTTCCGGGAGCGACGTACCTACGGCGACAATGGTCAGTCCAATGACGAGCTCGCTCACGTGCAACGAGTGGGCCACTTCCACGGCCCCATTGACCAGCCATCGCGCGCCCAAAACCAGCAACACCAACCCGATCAGAATCTGCCCCAATCGCAACAGACTTTCCGCCCAGGAATTGTGGTCCTCGGGCTTTTCGAGCTGGCCGCTCGCAATCGCAGCGGCCGTCGCGCGACGACTTCGTAGAACGCAGATCGCCGTGTAAAGTATGGCACCGGTAAACAAGCCGCACCCCTCAAGGCGACTGATCTGTCCATCGCGACTCATGGCCCACACCACGAGCGTGATCAGGATCATAAAGGGCGCGGACGATCGCACAATGGCTCGAGTGATTCCCAGGGGAGCGACGACCGAGGCAATGCCCAGGACCAGCAGGAGGTTGGAAATATTACTTCCAATCACGTTTCCGATCGCTAGATCCGGCCGCGGTGGATCCGAATACACGGACTGGATTGTTACTGCTAACTCGGGCGCGCTGGTGCCGTAAGCGACGACGGTCAGTCCGACAACCAGCGGTGAGATTCCGGCGGCAATTGCCAGTTTTGCAGAACCGCGAACCAGCAGTTCAGCGCCGGCAACCAGCAGGACGAACCCGCAGCAAAACAGAATACCGGTGATGGTTGACACAAGAAGCAACACCCTTTCGTCTGGTCTCGTCCGGAGTTCGACCCCGCCGGCAGAAAGCAAGCAGTCCCGACACCTTTCGCCTGACGATCTTACACGCCGTGATCGCAATTGACCACTCTGGCTGGCCTTCTCTAGACGATTGGCACGGCGTTGAGGACGCCACGCGGGCCTTATTCGCCGCCACGCCCGTTCACCGATCGGGGTCATCCTCGGGTCACGATTCGTCTTCGACCAGGGGCAGCGTCACAAGGATCTCCGCACCCTCTCCGTCGCGCTCGCCAACCTCAATCACACCTTGATGCGCTTCGACAATTCGCTGGGCGATGGCCAGGCCGAGCCCCGTTCCTTTTGTCTTGGTGGTATAGAACGGCTGGAAAACCAATTCCCTCTGATCGGGCCTCACTCCCGGCCCGTTGTCACAGACCGAGACTTGCAGGGCTTCATGTTGACCCAGCAACGTCGATCGGCAATCGATGGTGATTCGGACCGGATCCTGGCACGCTGCCAGTGCGTTTTCGAGCAAGATGCGAAATAGCTGCACCAGTCGAAAATGGTCTCCCCAGAACCAACGATCTGCCGTGGTCGCGAGGTCAATCAACTCAGCCTGCCGGCCGGCCAGTTGCTGCTGCAGCAATTCCCAAGCTTCACGCCACACTCCGGCCAGTTCGACTTCGGATCGATCGAGGGTAACCGGCGCAGCATACCCTCGGACTTCATCAAACAGGCGGTGCATGTGGTCCTGAGCAAGCTTGATTCGCCGCACCAGGTCCATCGCCTCATCATTCCCGTCGACCTCCAGTTCCAGCATTTCTGCGCAGGCCTGGATGCGTTGCAGAGCATTCCGGCCTTCGTGAGCCAGCCCGGTACTCATCTGTCCGATCGCCGCCAACCGCTCAGATTGCAACGCTCGGCGTTGTGCGTCGTCCAGTTCAGTAATATCCTGCCCGACGGCCAACACGGCCACGGTCTCCCCTTTTACGTCCGTCAGCGCCCTGTGCGACCAGCTGATCGATCGATTTCGTCCGGCACGAGTCAAGATTCCACTGACAGTTCCACTCACATCTTCCCGTTGCAAAGTCTTTTGAAAAACGGTCCGCATGTTCTGGCGGTCTTCGGGCAGCACGAACACCTCAAACCAATCGCGACCCTTGACCTCATCGAAGGGCACGCCGGATAGCTGTTGCAGGTAGGAATTATACCGGATGATTCTGGCGTCCACATCCAACACCAATACGATGGCCGGGGCCTGTTCCCACAGTCCTTCTGAAAAGGCTCGCTCCTGGTGCAGGACTCCAGCCATGCGAGCCCTCTCTGCCACTTGCTGTCGGTGAACATGTTCGCTCTCGTAAGCGTTTTCGATAATCGAGAGGTCCAAGTCGAGAAGTTTGTCCAACGTCAAGATGGCCGTGACCACTTGCTTCGGCCGATCCGCCAGTTCAGCCTGTATCAAGCCGGACATGCCGCTGCGCAATCGAGAGATGGCAGCATTGGTGTAGACTTGATCGAGACCGATTTCCACATGCCGCCGGCCGATAGCTGAGCGATTCCGAACGTACGACTCGTCGTACTGGCCGCTGAACAACTCGTCGAGCCATTGCCTGAGCGATTTCTTCAGAGCCCGGATTTGCAGGTCGCCACCGACAATTACTCGTCGAGCGGCGGCGTGTTTGCCGATCGTCGCATAGAAATCGTCGATCAGCTTGCTGAAATGCGGTCGAATGATCTCGCGCAACGTGGCGATCCGCGCCACGTCATCCTCCGACCAACGAACATACACCTGCAATTGTTGGTATCGCTGAAAGAAATCCTGTTGTCCCATAACGGCCTGCGTTTCTCCCGGTCCGGCGTCGGATCTCAACACGTTCGCCGGCCATTGTCGCATTGCCGTGCCACGATGACCAGACGGATGTTCCGACGTCCCGGCTATCGAACACGTGGAAGACGACTCAGGCGAGCACGTATCTGGTTCTTGAACGACTCGTAACTGCCGTCGCCCTTCCCCTGTAACTGAACCTGCAGCTGGCTCCAGTGGACACCCTCCGGCAAACCGTCGATCGGAGGCATACAATGATCCACGCTGAAATGACCGGCCACGGCTTCCAGAGTAACCGCTCCTTGCACCAACTGCTCGGCCCAATGAATCCCCGCCAGATCGGCGGACAGGTCGACATAACTGAAACCACTCGATCGCCTCGCGTCGAGAAGTTCCTTGGTTAGACCGGCCGCCTCCGCCGCGTCGGAATTGAAGGCAACCGCCAGATAGGCTGATAGAAAGAAATGCCGCACAAGGTCTCGTCGGCCATGCAGGGTGGGCGCCCCGAGCATCTGAATGCGGCCGCGTTGCTGCTGACCCGTCTCGATTAACTCGCAGAACTCGCCCGTCAAGAAGTTACCGCGCAGCGTCCCGGTATCATCCAGGGCGATCCCGAGTCCCAGGACGAACGCGGACGGTCCGACCTCGGGTGGCAATGTGGCGGCCACCTCAGCCGCCGCACGGACGTATCGCTCGGTCAGTCTGTTTCCGGCGGCCGGCCCGGCCGGCCCGGCCCCCTTGACTGGCCCATCTCTCGAGTCGGGTGATGCTGCCTGAACCGCTGCTACGACTCGACGTGTGCCGGCGACGAGTGCGGAATCCGGCACCATTCGCAGTTGCGTCTGCAACTGGCGCACGGACGTGTCCTTCGGATCGGCCTCGGCAACCGATTGATAAATCTGCGACAACCGGTCCCGCGTCGCCCTGGACAGGCCGCTAATACGATGAGTCTGTCGAGCCCGAATTTCCTCGGCGACCAGGAACATGATCAGAGTATTGACCGCATCGTATTGGATGGTGAATTTCCGTTCGATTGCCTGGCGATCGGCGAGTATGGACCTCATGACCGAACGGGAATCCGGACTGTGAATCGCGCCCAGATAGTGCCCGAGTTCGTGCAAGAGCACTTCCAATCGCTCCGGTTCGCTCATCGCGGCCGACCATTCGCTTACCAGGATGTGCGGATGAAGCAGTCCGCGCGCTCCGCCCAGGTGGACGCGACCGGGCACGGGGCGGAACTTGCCCGAAAATCCGATGGCCAGCCATCCCGGTTGGGGGTCAACGATCTCCTGAAACTCTCTCAACCCTTCGCGCAAATCCGTAACAGCGTCGTCTGAGCGCCATTCCTCCACGGCCACCACGCGCAGACGCAAGGAAAAGGTCCGTTCCAGGATCGCGGAGGCCGCTTCCACACGTTTTCGCAACCGAGGCTCCCAGACTTTTTGAGTGGCCGGTTCGTGATTGTCGACGAGGATCTTCACCGGAATTTCGACCACCCGCAGCACACGGCCGGCCTCCCGAACACGGCGACCGGAAAACGTTGCGTCGTTTCCGCCGAGGTCGAGTTTGCGCAGGACACGCCATTCATTTTCGTCCTGTGCAAAGTAATACACCGCATTGGCATCGAGCCGATACCGGGCAAGTTGACCCCGGAAATCGTACAGTAGCTCGGCCGTGCCTTGCGTCTCGATGGCAACCTGCTCATCGGCTGCCAGTTGTTCAACTCGAGTCCGATCGCCGTCGAGTAAGACTCGAAAATCAACGGGTTCGTCCGTACGATTACTGACAACAACTACATCGGCCGACAAGAATGACGCACGCCCGCCGGCGACCACCCAGGTAACCGCGCAGAGGAGGCGCGCGAGACGGCTTCGGATTAGTCCTTCAAGATGCTCGGTCATGATCCACCTGACGCTTCTCGGCTGAACACTTACGGTTCAGCAATCACATGTTCGTTGAGCAGACGATCACCACCCAACTGTTCCACGCGTAACCATAGCGTCTTTCCGGTCAGCTCCTTCCCGTTGGCCAACAGGTAGGCTCTGGTCGTTCGGCCCGGTCCTATATCGAACAGTTGCTGACGCAGGCGTCGCCGGTTCGGAGCGAACAGGAGGCAATTGAAACTGAGGCGCTGTTTTGTATTGTTGATCAACTGCTGCTCCACCACCAGACCACCATCTTCGTTGAGCCACGTATTGAGTTCAACGGTGACATCTCCCAATCCGACGAAGAGACTACGATAGACACTGAATTGATAGCGACGTCCGGCGGTCAGATCGAAATCAACTCGGACTCGTTGTGATCCGGTGCCGGCATCCGGGTGCAGCGAGACGTCAAGACCCCGATTGAGGCTCTCGTCGGTAGCCAATTTGAATTGCGATACTCGATAGCTCAGATCCCAGACGTCGGGCGCATCAAGACTCATCTTACCGCTGACACCGCCGGAAAACGTGTTGCGGAACTGATAACTGGCTCGTTGGGAACGCCCGAAAACGCTATTCAATCGATCCGGATCGAAAGCGAAATTCAGTCGCCACCGCGTCACCGCGAGGTTCAGGCCGGTGACAATGGTCGGTTGCCGACTTACCGTAATCTCCTGTTGGTTACCCCGGGCCGATGTAACGTTGGCCGGTGTCCAGGCTCGTCCCCACAGATCAATCTGTTCAACTTCATCGCCCAGGTACACGACTTCCTTGACGGGGTGATCATTCCAGACGACCATCAAGGCTCGGTCGTCCCGGCCAAAGACCGCGTTTTGGCTTCCATTGGGCAATTCCAACCGACCAAGGTATTTCGCTCCACGGACCGCTCGCGCCGTGACGGTCCAAGGAAGCAGTAACTCGCCAGGTGACCCATCTTCGTTCATAACGCCCGTCTGGGCGTCGAACGGGTCGGCCAGGAAGATCGCATCAGCCTGGTGGATTTTGGCAGACAGCATCCTCAGAACCAGATCACGCGCACGCGTTTCCACATCGTAGGCGGAAGCAGGCAGCGGACGTAGCGTTGTCCAGCGAGGCACGTGGAGATCGGCCCCGTCGTCGAGGTATCCGGTCAATTCTTCGCGAGTAAACGATGGTGACTCTACCAGGGAAACAAAGTCCCAGGTGGTCGTACCCGTCGATGGCAAAGCGTGTAGCCACTGCCAGGCGAGTCCAAGCCGAGTGCGTTGGCCAAATTGACGAAGATGTGATCGGATCTCTTGCACTTTCCGGGTCAGCTCGGGGAATTCAATGAAACTATCATCGTCATCGTTGCCAAGCTGCCAGTAGCGGATCTTGAGCGACAGGCGGACCATGATCGGATCGAGCGCGGCGTGCCATACTTCGGGCTCCAGGAAGACCTCGGCCACAGTCAGGTGCTTCTTATCTCCGAACTGATGACGGACCTGGCCGGGTGGCTGGTCCAGCAGCCCTACAACCTCGATGTCCTCGGCGGCCAGCCGATCCGCCACCCACGCCAGCCGATCAGCATAATCGTCGTCACCGATGTCGTACCAGGCAGGATATTTCATCCAATTGATGCCGACCTGGCCCGCAAGATTTACCAGAGATGTGGCTCCCAACCCTTGCTCACCGTTCGTGACCGACCAACCAAATTCACCCGTTCCTTGCCCTTCACTCGGCCGCATGACCGCCATCGTCAGGCCGCGATGCAGACCCCGCTTTCCCGCGCCACGAAGTGATACTCGTACTCGGTAGAATCCGTATTCACGAATGTCGGGCCGCCAGGTCCGTTCGCCCGAAAAGCCCCCGACGGGGCTCTCTCCGGAGTCGACCGCCACCTCCGACACCTGGACTGGAAATACTGAAGGCTCACCGCCACGCGATTGCAACGCAAGAACTTCACTGGCAATGACCTGTCCCGAGACGTCAAGCAATTCAAACAATAATTCAGGATGCTCCTGCTGAATGCCCGACAGTCGGCAGTTCACTTCCACCTCGCTCGGATTCGAAAACAAGTGATTTTCACCGGGAGTCGTAAGCGTCATTCGCGGGAGGCGCGACAGGCGAATGTCGTCAAACAGGGCCGAACCAGTCAAGTCGTATCGATCGGTCGGCACAAGGTGCAACCCGATAACGGCATAGCGGGCATCCGAACGGCCTGGCGTATGCGGCCCGATCTGGAGGTTTTTCCAGTCGTCAGCCAATCGAAATCGAGACGACGTAAACGTCTCCTGCTGCCGGCGCTGAGCATCCATGAAGGCCAGCGTATAGTAGGCTTCGTTGTGGTCCAAACCAGTCGTCCTCAGTTTGCCCTCGAGGACGTAACTAAAGTGCGAGCTGATCTCGATCGGCGGAGAATAGACACTTGCCGCTCCACCATCCAAGTCGATACGCAGGCAATGGCCCTCCCGACCGTCCTCCCCCGAGAGTGTCGGTGTGATGTGAATCTCGAGATACTCCGGATAGCCGCGACCTCGGCGCCGAGTCCAATTATCGGGCCAGCCGTCGAAATTCAGGTCCGCTTGACTCGCAAAGTCCATCGAAAAAACCGTCTCGGCGTAGCCAACGTCCGTCGGCGCCGGGACTTCGGCCGCTAGAATAATGGAAAGAATCCAGACAACCATCTGACGCTACTCCCTGACACGAGTCGGAAAACTTCGATCCAAACAAGGGCCTGAACCGTGAATCACACGCTGATCGGCATTCGGCTTTCCTGCCTGAAACAACCATTCAAGAAAGCCTTGCTTACTGCCGCCCGATTGGGCGCCAAAGCCGTCGAAATCGACGCACGAAATGACCTGCCCAGCGGTGAATTGTCCCAAACCGGGCAACGACAACTGCGGAAAATGCTGGAGGATCTGAATCTAAGGGTTAGCGCGATTCGTTTTCCAACGCGACGCGGATATGACGACCGGGAGAATCTAGACCGACGAGTGGCGGCAACCCGGCATGCAATGGGACTCGCCTATGCGCTCGGCGCCCGGGTTGTCGTCAACCAAATCGGTTCGGTCCCAGAGGACCCGTCGAGCGAAGCCTGGACGCATCTGGTCGGCGTCATGACCGATCTAGGAAGGCATGGTCAGCATGTCGGGGCACTGTTCGCCGCTGAAACCGGTTGCGAAAGTGGCCAAACTCTGGCCCAGCTGCTATCGGCTCTTCCCGATGGTTTCGTTGGTGCGGACTTGAACCCCGGCAATCTCATCGTCCACGGCCACTCACCAAGCCAGGCCGTCCGCCATCTCGGCGTTCTGATCCAACACGTGCATGCCACCGATGCCGTGCAGGACCGGTCTGCCGGAAAGGGACTTACCGTTCCGCTCGGACAGGGCTCGGCCGACTTTCCCGAACTGCTCGGCCAACTCGAACAAATCGGCTACCACGGCTTTCTGACCATCGGACAACCGGCCGGCTCATCGGTCACCGAAGAACTGGCACTCGCCGTTAATTACTTGAACAATCTATAGGTGCCGAAGGCGAACAGCCATTTGCGCAACCGGAGCCTCTTCCCGCAAACACGAAGTCAATGCTCTCGGTCAGTTCGCTCGGCCCCAATCGCTGACGAACAAGCCCAACCTGCCAACAGGACCGAAGCCGTCTCAATGCGCAAAATCGAATGACCCAGTTGCACCACCTCCCACCGGTGGCGTCTAGCTAATGACACCTCGTCTCTGCTGAATCCACCTTCCGGCCCGATCGCCAGAAAACACGGCGATCGCCACTCCATCGTGCTTACTGACCAGCGGTCGCATCCCGTCGGATCGGCCATCAGTCGCGTCGCTCCGTTCGGCGGCCGCTGCAAGAATGTTGTCAGATCCTCTCCGGCCGCAAGTTCCATCAGTCGATTGCGACCACACTGCTTGCTCGACTCAATAATCGCCCGACGCAATTTCTCCCGGCGGCCAACCCGCGCTTGCGGCCCAGCGTATTCCGTGCCCAAAGGTACCAGGCAACTCACTCCGATTTCTACCAGTTTCTCGACGAGCCAGCGTTGTCGATCGCCTTTCGGCATTGCCACACCCACCACCACGCATCGTCGGGCCTCACGGTCGACCAGGTGCGTTTCCAATACGGTCAGAACCGCCTTGCTACGACCGAGCTGATCAACCCGCGCGCGCATTTCGCACCCACGTCCGTCGAATAAAGTGACTTCGTCCCCGATGCTCTTCCGCAGGACGTGATGTAAATGATGTGCCTGGGCGCCGTCCAAAAACGCCTGATCCCCCTGAACCGGGTTGTCCAAGTAGAAACGATCCCTCATCGATTTGCTCCCTATCGGCCAGCAGCGGGGCTCAACGGCCATCCGCGCATTTTACCCAGTCTTTTCCCATTTTACCCAGACACTCTGAGGCAGCCCGGGACAGCCGGCGCACTCCGCCATTTTGGCTCTAGTCGCGTTTGGTTGAAAGTCGATCGGTGGATTTTACCGATCAGGAAAGAGATGTCGGAGTGGCATTTCTTGAGCCGAGGATGGAATTATGTACGAGGCGCACTGGGGGCTGAGTGATTCGCCCTTCCGAGGACTGGCCGATCCTCGCTATTTCTATAGCAGCCCGACCCACGACGAGGCCCTTGCGCGACTGCAGTTTCTTGTCGATCACTCTCAACGGCTCGGCCTGTTGCTCGGATCGGCGGGTAGTGGCAAGACCATGACGCTCGAAGTGTTCGCTCAGCGGCTCCGAGCTTCCGGACTCGAAGTGGCGGTCGTCAACGTGCTGGCCATGAGTTCGCGCGAGTTAATCTGGCAGGTGGCGACGCAGCTTTGCGTCAACCCTCGTGCGAGGGACTCGTCATTCGAACTTTGGCGCCGTCTGACCGACCGATTGACCGAGAATCGGTACCAACAGTTGAAAACGGTGGTCTTATTCGATGACGCGGGCGAGGCGAGCGACGAGGTGATGGCCTGCATCACTCGGCTCGTCCATCATCATTCATCGGTTGAAAGTCCGTTGACCACGGTGTTGGCCGCCGCACCTCATCAGTTGTCGCGGATTTCCCCACGGATGCTGCAGGCATGCTCGCTGCGAATCGAGCTTGAACCGTGGAGCGAGGAGGAAACGCGGGACTTCCTGATGACGAGCCTGGCGCGCGCCGGATTTTCGGCGTCCGACGCTCGGCCAACCGTCTTCGAACCTGGCGCCGCTTCCCGATTGTTTCAACTCTCAGCCGGGCTACCGCGCAAGGCCAGCCACCTGGCGGAACTGTCGTTGCTGGCCGGCGCCGGGAAGCGGCTTGAGCAGGTCGATAGGGCGACCGTCGAGTCTGCCTTTGAGGAGTTGAGTTCGGTCAGTTGACGTGGGCGGCGTCCCGAAAAACGGTCGGCCAACGCCACACCCCTCATCGTGGGGCCCTAATAAGTCGGTCGTGCATCCGAATAGCATTCATGCGCGATCTGGGCCCGGCGGGCTTGCATCGGTACAATGGTCGGTTTGTATCGTTGTTGCCCCGATGAGAGGATGAGTGAGCATGGCAAAAGGTGCGAGCGAGCCGAGCCCTGAGCAGGCGCCGGAGACACTAGAGGTTGATTTGCGGCACCCCGGCCTGGCGGCGCTGTGGGCTTGGCTGTGGCCCGGGGCCGGTCACATCTATCAGCGTCGATACGCCAAAGGCATTCTGTTCATGGTCTGCATCTTGTCGACCTATTTTTTTGGGTTGGCACTGGGAGGAGGGCATGTCGTCTATGCATCCTGGAAACCGGCCGACAAGCGATGGCAGTATATCTGCCAGTTGGGGGTCGGCCTGCCGGCACTTCCGGCCGTTGTTCAGAACCGGCGAGTGCGTGGCAACCACGACCCATTAATGGGCGGCGTCATGGCACCGCCTCGATTCGTCAACAATCGCGACGAGCTTTCCGACTGGCACATGAAGTACAGTTTATTTTTTGAGATGGGCACGTTGTACACGATGATCGCAGGCCTGCTGAACGTGTTGGCCATCTACGACGCCTTTTCCGGCCCGGTGCTGATTTCTGCCGGCGCGGCTCAGAATCGCCCGCCACCATCCGATGACCAGGCAACTTAAGCGATTCCGGGAACCGGTGTCTGAGTTGATGGACGTCCTCGATTTTATGAACTGAGTTCCCCGAACGGCAGCACCAGAGACGCCGCGCCCGGGCGTTCGAATTTGGTTCACGTGATGAAAAAAGCGGGCGTGCGGTGAGAGGTCGGTTGTTCGACCGGCCGCGTGACAGAGTGTAGCGCGACTGCCCCCCAAAGGGCCGATTGAGACGAAAGGGACCGATCATGCTTCCGATGCTCCTTGGTCATTGGATCAACAGCCAGCTCTGGTACTCGATCCCGATTGTGGTATCGATCAGCCTGGTCTACGGCGCGACGAGGCACGAGTACATGGGCCCCATCCTGCACCATGCGCTGCGCACCGGCCTCTGGATTATCGGTTTCATGGTGGTCATCATCGCCATTTTGTTATTCGTATCCTGGATCTTGTAATGGCCCTTCTCGTACACACACGGTACGGCTTATGAGAATACTGACTCTAGGTGGCGGAACGGTCGGTACTTCGATCGCCGATCAGTTGTGTCGCAACCGCCACAGTGTTACGGTCGTTGATAACGACCCGGCCAACGTTCGACGCATCAATGACGAGCTGGATGTTCGGGCCATCACCGGTTCGGCCTCACAATCCAGCGTGCTTTTTCAGGCGGGCGTGTTGGACACAGACGTCTGCCTGGCCGTCACCGGCGATGATGAAGTCAACATGGTGGCAGCCAGCATGGCCAAAGCCATGGGGGCCCGTCGCTCGATTGCCCGGGTGTATGCCCCGGTTTTCCGGGACCTGAGCACCTTTGATTACCAGCGGCACTTTGGCATTGACCGGCTGCTGAGTTTGGAACACCTCTCGGCGGTCGCGTTGGCCCGCCATATCCGTAATCCCGGTTCCGTGATTGTCGAGACCTTCGCCCGCGGTCAGTTGGAAGTCCAGCATGTCGTTATTCAGGAGCCGTCGACTGCTATCGATGTTCCGCTTAAGCAGCTGAGGCTCCCCTCCGGCGTGCGGATCGGTTCGATCCTTCGCCAGGAAGAGATGTGGATCGCCGGGGCTAACGACGCGATTAAAATCAACGACCGGATCACACTGATCGGCAGTCGCGAGGAAGTCGACAATTGCAAGTCATTGTTTCGGCCCGAACGGGTTTCCAAACTGGGCGTCGTCATCGCCGGGGGAGGTGAGACGGGATATCACCTGGCGCAGGCACTTTCCGCCGAACAGTTCAGCGTGGTCGTCATGGACGAATCCCCCGATCGATGCGAATTCCTTTCAACGAATCTGCCTCGCGCCACCGTCATTCAGGCAGATGCGACTCGTCGAGCCGTTCTGGAGGAAGAACGAGTCGGCAGTGCGGACGTGTTTGTCGCCTGTACGGGAGACGACGAAAACAACATCATGGCCGGCGTCGAAGCCCGCGATATCGGTGCCAAGAAGATCTTGGCCATCGTGGGACGCCCTGATTACGCGAACGTGGTCGGCAAACTGGGTATCGACCACGCCGTCAGCGAACGCGACGTGATGGCTCAACAAATCCTCGCATTTCTTAACACGGGCGTGGTCGTGTCCCGAACATCCCTGCCCGGAGGGCGGATCGGTGTCTATGAAATTGAGATCCGAGGGGAATGTCCGGCCACCGAACACGTGCTGGCCAACGTCCGGTTACCCGACCAGTGCCTGATTGCCGCCGTTCTGCAACAGGAATATGTCCGTGTCCCCGGTGCCGACGACCAACTCGGTGTCGGCGACACCGTCGTCGCGCTGATCGATGACTCCGTGGTCGAAGCGACGTTGCACCAGTTCCAGTAGTCGGCGCGGTGTCTCGACGAACTGCATGTTGACAACCGTCACCCCGTCATCGATTGGCCGACCCGCGTCTACCCAGCTTTCCTGCACCAGCCAACTCCCCACACTCGGACCCGTTCATCTTGCCTCAGACGGCTTTTGCCGTTATGAACGTCCCTCAATGATTCTTCAGCCTGTGGAGAGGAACTTGTGCACCTCACCCCGTGATAGGCCCGCGCACGTTGGATTTGGCCCTTCGATGTACCAACCGGCAGACAATCAGAGTATCAGGCGCCGCTGGCTCGGCGGTTGCGCGCTATTGGTTCTGGCGTGGAGTTGCGGCTGCCAATCGTTACCGGAGCCCGACCTGGATCAACTGCTCAAGCCCTCGAATGATCGGAACTGGAAGGGCAATATGGCTCGCCTGCCTTATGCCCGGGTGGGTTCGAATCGCGTTCGGCTGTTCAACGTTCGTAACTGTGTCTACCTGGACGAAGATACCTATGTCTTGAATTATGAAGACCGCGTCTTTCGCCTGGATGATCTGCAGTCTGTCGACTTTATCGTTGTGCCGTTTTCGCGAGCACCAGGGCTGGCGCACACGATGCTCAGCTTCGGATGGACCGATGGCCGATATCTTTGCGTATCTGTGGAGGTTCGGTTGGAGGAAGGCGAATCGTATTCGCCGTTGGGCGGATCACTTCATCAATACGAGATCATGTACGTGGTCGCCGATGAACGGGATGTCATTCGGCTGAGAACGGAATTGCGCGGTGACGACGTCTATGTGTATCGCACGACAGCCAGCCCCTCACAGGCTCGGACCATGTTCGTGGACGTCCTGAAGCGGATCAATCGCTTGCGTCGTGAGCCTGAGTTTTATGACACGGTCAGCAACAACTGCACCACCAACATCGTGCGGCATCTGAACCAGATCTTGAACGAACGGCTTCCCTGGGATCCGTCGCTCCTGTTGACCGGGTATTCGGATCGAACCGCCTATGGCTTGGGGCTCTTGGTGGACTACGGATCGTTCGATGCGACGCGTCGCAGGGCAAATATCACCGATCTGGCCCACCGATTCGCCTACGAACCCGACTTTTCCACCCTGATTCGCAGTTCTCAAAATAACCGGGTCGACACGCGTCCCGTGGCAAGCAACCTCACTCAACAACGTCGGCCATTCTCCACCTGGCGTTAGCGGGCCTACCGGCGGGCCAAATCGCGGACTGCTGGTGCGAATCGAGCAGTATCTGCCCGGCGCGGCACCCGAGACGGTGACGGTCCGGGGGCAGTGGCGATCAGGATTTTCGAAAAATTTTCTTTTTTCGGGCCCGGTTTCTGAGCCGGATCGCGATTGACCTTATAGAGGAAATGTGACGTTGCGGGCCGAGCCTTCGTTTTCTTTGGGCTCGAACCCCCAACAAGGGCTAATGAGCGCCTCATCTACGATTCGGTAGCTGTGGTGCCCTGGGGTCTGACGTGTTGGGGCAGACGCTCACACCTCGGAGCGACACCAAACCCAGGGCACCCAGTATCGACCGAATGGCACCGTTTCTGACGGTGCCCGTTGTCCCCGTGCTGCGCTGTGCTAACGGTTCCCATCCAGCTGCAACCACCGGCAGCCGACCGCTCGCGCGCCGACATATTGAAGAGGATGCGCTCGTGACGTCCACGATCCGAGAACGGAGAATTGTGCGTCTGCTCCGCATTCTCGAAACGCTACAAACGGGAAGCCTGATGACGGCCGGCGAACTGGCCGATTACACAAACGTCTGCTCGCGAACCATTTTCCGGGATCTCCGATTGTTGCGATCGGCCGGCGTGACCATCCGTTTTGAACGGTCGCTCGGAGGTACCGAGGCCGAATCGGGGGAAATGGCCGAGGCGATCGGAGCCTACCGACTGGTCCCGCGCGACGGCCTGACCGTGGTCCCTCGCCTGGAACCGGACGAGTTGCTGATATTGACGGTGGCCGCCCAGATCTCATCCCTGACGCGTTTGCCCGGATGCGGGCACCGTCTTCGGCAAGCGACCGCCAAGCTGATGGCCGAAGCTCCGCCCGAGTTGATGCGCGGGATGCAGAGAATTATGCAAACCATGGAGGTCGACCGAGGATTGCCCCACTATTCGCTCAACACGCTGCAGACGCTCGACCACGTGATTCAGGCCATTCACCGTCGACGGACCTTGGACGTCGTGCTGCACGATCCAGGCATGAATACTATCGGACAGACTCGACTCGCACTCTACCAGGTCGACGTCACTCCCGACGAGTGGGTTCTCATGGGAAGATCCACGCTACATCGCGGCGTGACTCGAATCGACGCCGGCCATATTCGATCCGCCCGGCTGACCGACGAAATCTATGCAGTACCTCGTCGCTATCAGGCCGGTTAGATCGGGGCGCCGTCCCGCTCGATGTCCGACCGAATCACCCGATCGTCAGAGTCACGAGGTCGGACGTCAGGTTATCGCTATCAGTAACCTGCGCGGTGGCGATGCCCAGGACATTCAACGGCAACTGGAGGAAGGCCTCAAAGTAGTGATCCCCATCGACGGTGTCCGTCTGGCCGGCAAACAAACCGCCGAAGACGACCGTCAGGCCCTCAGGATCCTTGTCGTCCAAAACATTTCCAGAGATCAACCAGACGTCCAGGTCCTGGATGGCCGAGAAATTGATAATTGTCGGTGGTGACGGAGGCGTCCCACCCCCACCGGGACCCCCGTTACCAGGACCTCCTCCACCTTCTCCCTCGGGTCCCTCAGAACCTCCTCCGCCCGGGGCGTTCAGCGGACCCGAAAGCAAGGGGGCCACCGATGGGACGAACGACTGGGCATGAGCCACCGGGCCCGGCTCATCATGGGGCGCCGGATGGTCCGGTGTCCCGTCATCGCCGGAACTGGACGCCTCCGCAGGATCGTACAAGATTGTATCGACGGCATGCTTGTCGAGCAGGTGCACGTTCTTGGTGACACCCTTTGCGACACGAACCGGTCGTTGCCTGGCTGACGATTCTACCTCGACTTTCCGGACGTCTTTCGCGTCGAACCGGCTCCATTTTTCAGACACTTCGACTTCCAGTGTCTCTCTCAGATGGTAATCGACATACTGTCGGACCACGACTTCCTCGTTTGGGTCCTCAACCTTTACATGGACCACACCCTGCTCCGAACGTCGGACGTGCTTGTCCGCTTCCTCGTCGTCATCGCCTTTGTGGTCATCCGGTTTTTGGACCTCCAGTTTGTGACCCTTCAGTTCATGGCCCGCTCTTGACGACGCCAGGAACTCGATGATCCCGTGGGATTCAATCGCGATCGATTCGTGTTCGCCCCCGTCCCGGCGGGGCTGTACCAGATCGTGTTGGTCCTCAACTTCCGCCAGGCCCGAAAGGACTCGCCGAGATTCAAGGAGCTCGACGCGCAACGCTCGGCTCCGGCGTCGCGCCGACGGTCTCCTCATGAAACGGGTCTTGGTTCTTGCTGAAGGACGGGTGGGTTGTCCGCGCATCGTGAGCTCCTCGATCGGGTATTTGTCCATCGGCGTCCGCCTCGAAACGGCGCAGGCGCGAACGGCGCAGGCGCGAACGGGCAACGTTGGTGGAAGGGAGAAAAATAGGCACGCGGGTGGATGCCGCCGCGTTGACCGGGCCAAGGTAGTGACCGCTACTTTGGCATATCGAGAAAAGTTGAGGAAACCGGCCGTTCTATCTTAAGAATTCGTCGAAAACGGCCGTTTGTCAAACCGGATCTCCAGTGAATCGTCATCCGGGGGGGCGCCGCGAAAGGAAGGTGACCATTGACACGGCTGCACCGACCAGACGGGCAAGGCTCACGGAGCGGCCGTCTTGTCGCGCCGTCGTGACAGAGAGACACACCCATGTCACATTGCGACCGCCCCGTGAAATATGAAGGGGCGCGTCCCTTCCGACAGCGTCGCTTGGTCCGAGATTCTACTCGAAGACTGCAAGGGCAAAGCTGCTTCGGCG